>NZ_CEYIHJ010000035.1:0-6674 GCF_982836095.1 Kosmotoga sp. | reverse complement strand
CAATTTCACCATTATTTTTCCCCCTAAAAAAAGGCCGCTTTCTCGTCAAGGCCTAAAAAGATTTATCAAAAGCCCTCTTATATTATATAATCTAAATTGTCTGCGTTTTTCATAAACTCCAAATCTTTTATCAGGAGGACATTATGGTTAAAAAATTCGTTGAATTACTTTCGAATAAGAAAAGAATTTTCTTTGCAATCCTCGTTTTGGTGAATTTATTTGCGCTTTTTGGGGTGTTAAGAATTAGGATAAACCCTGATATAACAGCACTCCTTCCTTTGGATTCTCCTGCGAATAAGGCATACAAAGAAATGGAAAAAACTTTTGACAGCGGCGATCAGTTGATTTTTGTGGTAGAAATTCCTCAGTACAATGACGAAACCGAAAAGTTCAAAGCGCTTCGAGAACTCCAGTCTCAGCTGGAAAATCTCGAAGCGGTCTCAAGCGTAAATGGCCCTGCTCCCAGAACGATATTCGCAGGGCTCAGGGCGATAAAACTGGAGGAGATAACTGCAGAGGACATTCCCTTGCTGAAGAAGTTTCTTTCTAACCTGGGAGAGCTAAACCCGCTGATTGAGAATGATGGAAAAAGCTACGCCAGTTTCAACATTTTTCTTAACCCGGGCGCTGATTACAGGAAAGCTGTTAAAGAGATAGAGGATATTTTTGGAAACAGTGGGTTTACGTATTATGGTTCTGGAAACGCATTCTTGCAGAAAAAACTGGTTGACTATCTGTTAGTTATAATTTCGATTATTCCTCCGCTGGCGGGCTTTCTCATTGTCCTCGTTTTCAGGTCACAGATAGGTTCAACCAAAAACACTATTTTGTCGATTTTCCCTGCAGGACTCGGTGCTTTATGGACTGTTGGTTTTATGGGATGGACAGGGAAGGAACTTTCTATATTGACCATTTTAGCTCCTATATTCACCATTGTCATGGGAAGTGCAGACGGCATCCACTTTATGTCTCATTTCATGGATAATTTGAATGAAGACAGGGTAGGAACCGTTGAGAAAACCCTCAAAGGAGTTGGCCTTCCCATGATAATGACCACACTAACCACAATCGCTGGCTTTCTTTCACTGCTGGTTACTGGTTCCTCAGCATTATCTCAATTAGCCATTTACGCTTCGTTGGGAATAGGCTTTGCGGGTGTCGCAACCTGGATCTTCCTACCTCTGGTTACACTTCAGATAAAAAAATTCGATAAAGTCGAACCAAAGCCAATAAACACCTTTCTCCCAACAGCAGTTTCTAAGTTATGGGGTAAAAGGGTTATGGCTTTTGCCATAATATATATTTTGACGGCTGTCATAGGCTTTAAGTATATAGTCATTGAATTTAACCAGCTTGACTTTTTCAAAAAAAGCACTCAGGTGGCCAAAAGTTTTGAAAAAGTCAAAGAGATAAATGGCGGTGGAATGCCGCTGTTTGCAGTGATAAACACCTCAAAAGATCCTCTTGATCTTAAAACAGCGGGTGAAGTTCTTGAGATGGAAAAGAAGCTAAAAGAAGAAGGGCTTGTAAACAAGATAATCTCAGTGTATGACGTGATGGGTTACCTAAATAAAAACGCCTATAACCTCAGTTCACCTGCATATCCAAAAACCATTGGAATCGCAAATTTGCTGTTTATGTTAGCCTCAAAACAATCCGGGAATCCCCTTTCTAATTTTCTTTTAAGAGACCAGAATTTATCGAGAATAATGGTATTCCCAAAAGATTTAAAAGGTGAAACACTCCAGAAGATAAAAGAAACTATTACAGGCTTGAGCAATGAGGACATCAAATTCTCTGTTGTAGGTGTGCCTTACGTTACAAAAGAGATGAATGACAGCATCATCAACAAGCAAGTAAATTCGATGCTTTTTGCAATAGTTATGGTTTTTGTAATGCTATTGCTTACATTCAGAAACTTCCTAGTTTCGATCTTTGCAACTATACCAATCGGGATTACATTGGTTGGTATGTTCGGGTTCATGGGATTTTTGCGTATCCCTTTGAATATAACCACCGCAACTATGGCAAGCATCACCATTGGGGTAGGAATAGATTATGCCATACATTACAGCTCTTATTACAGAAACAAACTTAAAGATAACAACTCGCCTGAAGCCGCTAAAAAAGCGTTTATGGCAACTTCCAAACCGATAATTGCCAATGCCTTTGGACTCGCGATTGGAATGTCAGCGTTGTTTGTTTCACCACTGAAAATTCACATGTTCATGGCTTCTCTGATGTGGTTTACTATGGTTTCAAGTTCCGTTATGACACTTGCACTGTTACCAACGATGTATTCGAAATTAATGAGGAAAGATCCGCAAAACTAAATATAATCAATATGCGAACTGATGAAAAAAATACCCTCATTAATGGTCTTTAAGCGGCAAAAAGAGCATTAGCCATATTGTTTCGCTTCTGAAGATTAGCTACAATATAGGCATTTTATGCTCAATAAAACTGCTGTACTTCTTTATGTCTGAAGCAGCTCACAAGATGATCGTTTACAAGCCCCACGGCTTGCATGTGAGCATAAGTGATAGTGGGTCCAACAAAACTAAAACCCCTCTTTTTCAAATCTTTGCTGAGCGCAATGGAAAGCTCAGTATATGCTGGAACTTCTTCGAGGCTTTTCCATTGGTTCACAATGGGGTTTCCTCCAACAAAACTCCAGATATAAGAATCGAAAGAGCCAAACTCTTTTTGTACTTCTAAAAATGCCCTGGCATTGTTTATGGCGGAAAGTATCTTCCGCTTATTCCTTATTATGCCGCTGTTTTTTAGCAGTTCTTCGATTTTTTCATTGTCGTAATCTGCAACAAGCCCGGGGTCAAAACCGCTGAAGGCTTTTCGGTAACCTTCCCGTCGTTTCAATATTGTTGCCCAACTCAATCCCGCTTGAGCGCCTTCTAAAATCAAAAATTCAAAGTGAATTCTATCTGAATGTACAGGAACACCCCACTCTTCATCGTGATATTTAACATACAGCGGATCCGTTCCAGCCCAGGGACACCTTGTTCTTTCCATTTCTTCACCTCGGATTCCAAGTCTGCTTTAAGATAACTCTAAGTATTCGATTATATTATAGAGTTAGGATACAACGAAAATGAAAGGAACAAAATGAAAAAGATGATAGTTATATCAGTAATTCTGTTTTTGATAATTAACGCATTCGCGGCAACATTTAGCAATGAAGAAATAAATGGAATACTTTTAATGGGGGAAGAAGAAAAACTCGCAAGAGATGCTTATCTTGAATTATATGATCTCAATTTTCTATGATAAAAATGGATTTTTGTGTATCATGGTGTTGTGAAAGCATATTTAGAACAGGTTTTTAATTTCATATTGAATGCAAAGGGGATGATTTTATGAAAAGACGCACGATTTTGGTTATAGCGATTTTGCTTGCTTCAATGTTCCTGTCTGCTAAAGCACTGAAAGTGGCGTATGTTTATGTTGGACCGGTTGGCGATGCTGGCTGGACTTATGCACATGATCTTGGAAGACAGTACGTAGAAAAGGTATTCGGCGATGCCATCAGAACTGATTTCATTGAAAGCGTGTCTGAAGGTGCTGAATCTGAAAGTGTAATAAGAAGCTACGCTCAGAGAGGATATGATTTGATCTTTGCGACGAGCTTCGGTTATATGGACTCGGTTATAAACGTTGCCAAAAAATATCCAAAAACTATTTTCATGCACTGCTCAGGTTATAAAACCGCCAATAATGTTGGCACATATTTTGGGAGGATTTACGAGCCAGATTTCCTTTCAGGGCTTATAGCAGGAATCATGACAAAGAGCAACATCATAGGCTATGTAGCTGCTTATCCTATTCCAGAGGTCGTGAGGGGAATAAACGCCTTTGCCCTTGGCATAGAATATGTAAATCCAGCTGCGAAAGTTCATGTTATCTGGGTGAATTCTTGGTATGACCCTGCACTGGAAAAGGAAGCGGCGATTTCTTTATTGAATATCGGCGCGGATGTAATAGCGCAGGGTCAGGATTCACCGGCTGCCCAACAAGCTGCACAAGAATACGGCGTTTACTCAATTGGCTATAACAGCGACATGGAAAAATTCGCGCCCAAGTCATATCTTGGTGCGCCTGTATGGAATTGGGGACCTTATTATGAAAGGGTTATAAAAGAGGTTATGGCTGGAACATGGAAGAGCGAGCAATACTGGGGTGGTATGGCCGACGGCGTTGTGGATTTAGACATAAGTGATCTTGTTCCCAATACGGTTAAAAAACTCGTTTCCGTTTTCAAAGAAGCTATTATCAGTGAAACATTCCATCCATTTGTTGGTCCACTGTATGATCAGGAGGGCAAACTCAGAGTTCCCGCTGGAGATATTCCTTCAGATAGTGAGCTTCTCAGCATGGATTGGTTTGTAGATAACGTAGTAGGAACTATCCCAAGACAGTAATAGTAAAACAGTGTGAGAAATATAATGTATGCAAAGGGCCGAAAGGCCCTTTTTTAAATTTTTAAATTTATTTTATCGATACAGAGAGTAAAGTGAGTTGTCATGTATGCGCTTACATTAAGAATAGATGTTGTGAATAAAAGTTATAAACAGCATAAAAACGGCTATATTGGCACATTATGCGGATAGCATTGTGAAAAAATACGCATAGTTGGATCGAAAAAACTGGATGTAAGCGAATACATTATGAGAACAGAATGCTTAATCGACATTATTTCGGAATAACTGAAAATAAAAGCCGTTAATGGGAGGTCTTTAGGTTTTGTTCATCGGTATTCTTTGTGAGATGATTTGTTGTATGAGGGATTTGTGAATACGCATACAAGGAGGGATTTAATATGGTAAAAGTTGGTGTAGTTGGTTATGGTGTGATAGGCCAACGTCTCGCTGATGGAGTTGCACTTCAAGAAGACATGGAACTTGTTGGTGTAGCGGATGTTGCTCCGACGCTTGCCGTTAGGGCTCTAAAAGAGAAGGGAATGCCCTACGATTTTTACCTTGCCGTTGAAGAAAACCGGGAAAAGGTTGAAAAAGCTGGCATTCCTATTTCTGGAAATCTGGAAGACCTGATTAAAAAAGTGGATATAGTTCTTGATGCAACCAATGCTGGCGTAGGTGCGAAAAACAAAGTCCTTTACGAAAAATACGGCAAAAAAGCTATTTTCCAGGGTGGAGAAAAAACAAGCGTTGCCGATGTATTTTTTCACGGATATGCAAATTATGAAAAAGGATTAGGAAAACAATTCTTGAAACTTACTTCATGCAATACCACTGGTTTAATTCGTTCTGTAGATTGCTTAGATAGAGCTGTTGGAGTGGAATCCGCGATGATTCATATTGTGAGGCGTGTTGCTGATCCGGGAGATTACCACAGAGGTCTTACTAATGCGCTGAAAGTTGATCCGGTTCCTAACCATCAAGCGGTTGACTTAATGCTCATAATGCCTCATGTGAAGGCCACCGGCGTTTTGGTGCACACTCCCGTTACCCATGGTCATTTCATCACCGTTTTTGCCAAACCCAAAAAGAAAGTTTCCAAAGAAGAGGCCATTGAGATATTCAGAGAACACCCAAGAATCAGGCTGGTAAAAATAGAAGATGGTTTTCTGGGTAACGCTTCCATATTCCGTTATGCACGTGATTTGGGAAATCCACGCGGCGATATGTACGAAATTTCAATATGGGAAGAAACAGTTACGCCTTTTGAAGACCACCTCATATATTCCCTGCATATTCCACAAGAGTCCGTGGTTATTCCCGAGACGATTGATGGTATCAGAGCCGCTATGGAAATGCAGGCGGATAGGCTGGAAGCCGTTGGGCTTACGAACAAATACCTAAAAATAGGGAGGCATAAGTAATGCGAGAGATTTTGATAAATACTCTCGATGACTTTAACTTCCATGATAAGACAGTTATCCTGAGGATTGATATCAACTCCCCTCTCGATCCGAAAACAAAAAAAATAGCCAATGAAAATAGAATAAATCAAAGTAATGGAACCTGGTCGAAGGAAACTAACGTTGATGTATTTATCTGGTGGAATGAGAATATAGGTAAGGATAAGGAAACGCCTAATCTGTTATTTAATACTGAAAATGAATATGTGAGAAATGATGATGTGATATTTTTACCAACATCTACAGGTATTACTGAAGCTCCAAAGGATTTAGATTGGGTAAAATTATGCATATTGAATAAAGAAGATATTGATATTTTGATATCACGTATAAAAAATAAATATTTGGAAAGATGGGAATCAATAAAAGACAAGTATACTAGTAAAGAACTAACAGGGGACATGAGAACTCTTGCAAGTTATAGTGATAATTATTTTTCGCTAAAGTTTAAAGAGCAAGCAAGTTCTGTTCAAATGATCAGTACAATTAACACACAAATTGATTCTTTTGATAAATCTAAATCATTTACTATATGGTTTTTTATAAATTACTTCAATAAAATGGAATCAGATTCAACTTTGTCAAACATTCAGTTTAGATTTCCAACAAATACAATTGAGGTTATTCAACGTGATAGAATTTATGTTGGAGAAGAGTATGATAATAAATTAGCAATAAAACTTTTTAATGAGACTAATCATGTTCCATTATATGATTTTAAGAATGAGTTTTCTGAAGATGAATTAAAGTTGTTTATAGATTTTATTTTAAAATGTGG
>NZ_CEYIHJ010000034.1:0-14116 GCF_982836095.1 Kosmotoga sp. | reverse complement strand
CTCAAAATGAAAATAAGAGAGCACCCAGGTCTCTGCTGCCCGTGGTAAGACAGTCCCAGCCGCGCCACCCCCGAATGAAGTTCGGGGGCATCTGTGGGATGGAGGTCGCGTGTGTGGGAACGAGCCGCTGGAATGTATGGGGGGTGGGCTGGTATGTGTTCGTCGATGCCGGTGCGGAATTTGATTGTTGTTTTCGATGTTTGCGAAGTTATAACCGAAGGGCAATTTGGGTGAGCATAGCGAACGCATACATCGTGTTATACATTCCGAGTGTAGCGAAGATGAGATAGCGATAGCGGCCGAAGTGTCGTGAGCAAAAAGCTTATCTTCCTTTCTGTTCCTTTCTCTTTGGCATATGCATGCCCTTCTTTTCTTTATTTTCTACCACACCCCCTTTGAGTTCACCAAAACCTTGAGATTGACTCATGAAATTCTAACTATCATTATTAATTTCGTCCACACATGTTTCATATAACTATAACCGATTTAGTGCATCTAATCCATCGAGAATTTCCCGTTTTGTTTTTCCTGTTACTCTTGATGAGGGTGGATTTTTTAACAACCCAAATTTCCAATCTCGAGTCGGTTTATAGAGGTCGAGAATTTTGTTAAGTTGAGTGACGATCTCTTCTTCTTTCACTACTCCTGATGAACAGACGCTCAAAGTTCGAGCGATAAATTTTACTATTTTGCTTGGTAGTTTGTATTCGTCCAATTTCTCACGTGCCATCCTTCTTGCTTGAATGATCTTATCTGAATCATTTTTATATTTGTATACTTCCTCCAGTATGTCATAGATGTCTGAGAGGAACAAATCTCGATAATTATCACGAAAATCAAAAATCTGTTCTACTGTGATCGGCTTCTTTCTTAATAAACAGACTTCTCCAAGTATGGCATGAATTACTTTTTCGTCAAAATATTGATTTGTCTGCTCGAATTCTAGAAAAACGGGATTCATCCCATGAATTGACTCTGCAACTATTCTATGTTCTTTGGATATTATATCAACATTCCCCGCCGCGGTCGCGCTTGCGAGATTATTATTGAAGAAGTTATAGACACTGAATATAACTACGCGCTGGGGATTAGGGGCGTCTATAATTAATTTAATAGGTTCTAGAACCGCCCTCTGTTCACGATAGTTTTCGAGTCTTGAATTAAGTTTATAATATTCACCAGTATACTTCAGATGAGCTAATATTTGATTCTCCACAATTGTTGTTGACTGAACAAAATCAATGGTATTTTGGGAAACTTCTAACCTTTTGTCAGGAATGATTTTCATTTCACCATATATTAATGACGATTCGTCCACAAACTGCTCATCGAAATCGGTCCTTATTTGAAAGTCAGATTGTAGAGATTGTCGATACTCAGGGAGGGTAAATGTTTCAAACGCTGTTGGTATCAAAACAGGTTTGCCCAATTTATTATCTTTGTTGGTAAGTAGGTATTCATAGTCTTCCAACAGTAGAGTAGTATTGGGAAACTTTGAATCTGAAAGTTCAATAGGTTTACTTGCCGGTGAATGAATGGCTATTCTTGGAAAAATATATAACATGGGCCCAATTAGGGCATATCCATCTGGAATATCGTTTGGTGGGATGTAAGCAGTTTGATCAAAGAAATCTATATATTTTTTTTTATTTGAATCCATAAAATTTCTCCTCATATTTGGTAAAGAATGTTACCTCATATTCAATTCCCGCTTTTCAACTCTGTTAGATGTGCATATACCTCTCTTTCATAATACCCTCGCTCATTTTAAGCCTTTTGCTCACGATTGCGTATAACGGCTGGCGGATATGCGAAGTTGCGACCGTAGGGAGCAATTTGGGTGAGGGGCGAGCCGAGCCCCGAACCGCATATCCGCCTGTTAAACGACCCGAGCCGAAGGCGAGAGCGCAACGTGGCACGGAGCGAAGCGGAGTGAGTTTTTCGTCTCCGAAAATCATCCTGCCGCCGTAGTTTTTTCTTCCGTTTCGTGGGGGGTTCACCGTTCTAAGTGCCTGTCTGTTAATACTTATCCCTCCGTGTTAGTTCATCTGCGATCATTTCTGCCTGCTTGAGCACGGTTTCAGTGGCGATAGCTTGCATATCCGGAGGATAACCATACTGCCTCAGAGTGCGTTTGACAATTACTTTCAACTTGGCTCTGACGCTTTCTTTTATTGTCCAGTCTATAGATGCGTTTTGTTTCACTCGTTCAAATAGCACAACTGCCAATTCTCGCAACTTCTCCTTTTGCATGAGTTCTTTTGCGCTTTCGTTGTCAGCTATTGCGGTATAGAAGGCATACTCATACTCGGATAACCCCATTTCTTCGGGTTCTTTATCCATCTGCTTTATTTCTTTTCCTAGTTGGATCAGTTCTTCTATAACTTCAACAGCGGTAATAATTTTGTTGTGGTATTTTTTAATCGAATCCTCGAGCATTTCCATAAGGGTTCGACTTTGAACCAGATTCTTTTTCATCCTTGCCTTTATTTCATCATTTAGAAGCTTTTTCAATACCTCTAGAGCAATGTTTTTGTGTTCCATGTTCTGGACTTCTAATAGAAATTCTTCCGATAGAATGGAAATATCCGGCTTTTTAATTCCTGCAGCATCGAAGATGTCTATAACCTGTTCAGTAACAAGTGCCTGATCTATAACCTGTCTGATTGCTGTTTCGATCTCCTCATCGGTTTTACCTGTCCCGGTGCTGTCAAACTTTACAAGCCTTGCTTTGACTGCCTGATAAAATGATACCTCATCCTTAACGGCCATTGCCTGTTCGTGAGGAATTGCTATCGAGAATGCTTTTGATAAGGCCGTCACTTCGTCAATGTATCGTTTCTTGCCGTTTTCAAGGCTCAAAATGTGTTCTTCTGCTGAAAGTATGGTCGATAATTTTGTTGAAGTATCCGCAGTAAAATAGTGTTCATAAGAGAATTCATGAAACATCTGGGATACGGTCTCCAGTTTTTCAAGCATAAGCTGAACGGCTTGTTCTTGGAGAACAGCAGGATCACCTTTACCACCACTGTCCGAATAGAAGGATAATGCCTCTTTCAGGTCCGAGGCAATTCCAAGGTAATCAACGATTAATCCTCCGGGTTTGTCTTTGTAAACACGGTTCACCCTTGCAATCGCCTGCATGAGAGTATGGCCTTTCATTGGTTTGTCAAGGTACATAGTATGCAAACAGGGAACATCGAATCCAGTAAGCCACATATCACACACAATGACCAATTTAAGTTCATCTTCCGGGTCTTTCATCCGCTCTGCCAGTGCTCTTCTTTGCTCCTTGGTCGTATGATGCTTTGCCATCTTCGGTCCGCCCGATGATGCCGAGTTCATTACCACCTTCAAAACGCCTTTCTTAAGGTTGTCATTATGCCATTGGGTCTTTATCTTGATGATTTCTTCGTACAGGTCAGCAGCGATCCGCCGAGACATGGTAACGATCATTCCCTTCCCTTCAAACACTTCCTGGCGCTGCTCGAAATGGGTTACTATGTCGTTTGCAATTTGCCGTATGCGGTCCTCGCTTCCTATTAGTGCTTCAAGCTGTGTCCATTTAGCCTTGGCCTTCTGGGCTTCGGCAAGGTCTTCCTTTTCCAGTTCCTCGTCCAGATCAGCGATCATCTTCTTTCCTTCATCGCTGAGAACGATTTTTGCCAGCCTACTTTCGTAATAGATCTTCACGGTTGCGCCGTCGTCCTGCGCCTGCGAGATATCGTAAATGTCGATATAATCACCGAAAACCGCGGGAGTGTTCCTATCCTCTTTCTCGATAGGAGTACCAGTAAAACCGATATAGGTTGCATTTGGCAGAGCATCACGGGTGTACTTGGCAAAGCCGTAAACGATCTTCTTGCCGATGACATTGCCATTTTCATCCTTTTCGTCTATGGTTTTGGCCTTGAACCCGTATTGTGTTCGGTGTGCTTCATCGACTATGACAATGATGTTTCTCCGATCCGATAACTGAGGATAGACGTTTCCTTCTTCCGGCTGGAATTTCTGTATGGTAGTGAATACAACTCCACCGGATGCCACGTTCAGCAGTTCTTTCAGATGCTCCCGACTGTTGGCCTGTATTGGGCTCTGCCTGAGAAGCTGTTTCGAAGATCCAAATGTGTCAAATAGCTGGTCGTCAAGGTCGTTCCTGTCGGTTATCACCAGAACGGTGGGGTTGTCTAGTGCGAGAACGATTTTGCCTGTAAAGAATACCATCAACAAGGATTTACCGCTACCCTGGGTGTGCCAGATAACGCCGCCTTTCCGGTCTCCGTTTTCGGATGCCGCTGCGATGGCATTATTCACGGCTTTATTTACAGCATAGTATTGATGATAATATGCCAGTTTTTTGACGGTCTGAATGGATGTTATTCCCGTTTCTTTATCCTCTTTTTTCGATTTGTCGAACACGATAAAATGGCGAATGATGTCGAGCAAAGTCTTCTTGTTCAACATCCCCTTGATAAGGGTTTCCAGCTGACTGATGAGGTGAGATTCCTCGGTCTTGCCGTCAACGGACTTCCAGGACATAAAATGGCTGAGGTCAGAGGAGATGGAGCCTGCCTTTGCCTCCAGACCGTCCGATATAAGTACTTTGCATCATAAACCAACCGCTTATATCGTTAGTGCTTTGCCTCCAGACCGTCCGATATAAGTATAAAACCGTTGTAGGTGAATAGTGTCGGTATCGTCTGTTTGTAGGTCTGTATCTGTCTATATGCCGATTTTACTGTAGCGTTCTCATCTGCTGGGTTCTTGAGTTCTATGACCACCAGGGGGATTCCGTTCACGAACAGAATGACATCCGGGCGCTTGTTCACATCGTTTTCTATGACAGTGAATTGATTGACCACAAGGAAATCGTTGTTCTCAGGTTTCTTGAAATCTATAAGCCAGACAAGATCGCCCCTTTCGCTCCCGTCCTTCTGATAGCTTACCTTTATCCCTTCCGTGAGCATGCGGTGGAAGGCTTCGTTGTTTGCTATGAGTTCGGGTGAGTTAAGGCGCTGCAACTTCTGTATGGCGCTTACGACTGTCTCCATTTCCAGATGCGGATTTATTCTTTTGACTGAATTAATCAATCGGTCCATGAGGACAACATCACCGAAAGTCTCCCGTTCATTTCTGTCGCTGTCGGGCGCGATGTCGGGGCCGTAGAGATACTGGTAGCCCTGTTTCTCCAGGAGCTCGAGGGCGAAGGTCTCTATCTCGGATTCTGTGATCTTAGTCATGTTTCACCTCATTAATTCTATTCGTATATTTATTGCTACCTTCTGATTTAGTTTCATTCTTATAGTCCGCAATTATCCGTTCTGCTTCACGATCGTAAGATTCTGCTAGCTCTCGCAATGTTGTAGCGAATCTGGCAAAACCAGCATTTTCCAAATCATCAGCCTTTTGTCTCCATTGTTCAGCCAACTCACATTCTGGCTTACCGTTTGGATCAATCCCGTGTACTCCCCTGGAATTGTATACTTCAGTACGGAATCCGTTTCTCATTTCGTCGGCATCTCTGGCATTTAATGCTTTGGCCACTGCTTGCACAATCCATAGCCCTTGAGGATCAACCGGACAATAGAACAAGACCTCACCCACAGCAATCATAGCAATTTCAAAATGCCCTGTTTTTCTACAATTCTGCTTTACCTTTTCAAGCCATGCTTCGAATTCTTTTACAGAAAAACTACCATCCTCTTGTAAACCTGGGGGTTTTCGCCATTCATGTAAAAGGCGCCATGCATTGGAAGCAATGGCCTTTTTATCATCATCAAACTCCTTTTCCGGCTCCTCATTCTTTGACCGATAAATCAAACGAATAACATCGCAGAAGAACTCGGGCCGAGTGGCTAATCGAGATTCAAGAATTTTAGGTTCTACCTCATTGCTTCTATCTAGTAGTGGCAAATATGCCCATTCGATTTTGAAAAGATCATCTGGATTCGTTTCAGAATCATCCTGTAAAGCCTTGATGAGTTCCGTAATATGATAGATATCCATTGTGCTACCGATTTCTTTTGTAGAAACTGCATCCAATAACGCCTTAACAGTGCGTTCTCTATCCAAAGGTAACTTATTATGTAGTCGGCTATGTAGACAACCAATTGCATCCTGTGGACGGGAAACCTCAAGCAACTTATCAATAGCTTTCAAGAGATTACTTTTAGATTGATAAGGATTGATCGGAACAATTTCCCAGTAGCTATTCTCAGAACCACCAAGCCATTTGTTAACACGAAGCCATGTCTCTTCTTCAAAGGGCAAATAAATGAGAAGCTGGCGGACTTGAACCATTGACCAATTACTTCTATCCATGCCATCAACCCATTGCCATCCTTGGTTCTGGTATCGAGACCAAACAAATCCCGCCGCAAATTCGCGATAGTTGGTGTTTTCTGTATCCAAATATTCTGGTAGCAATACAGAATCCATCGATGAATCGGCAATGGCCCCTAAAGCCAATCCAACTTGTTTTGGTGATTCTACAATTTCAACAAATTCCAAAAGATCCTGTGACCCATTGGTATCCAGAATTTGCTGGATAGCACATCGGCGTTTTTCATCCAGTTTTTTTCGTTGCTTCTCCCAATCGCCCCTTTCTTCGTAGAGATAAAAATCTTTGTTGCTGAACAGGTGTTTATAGCGACCTTCAGGATGCGTCGGCGCCAAACTCTCTGCTACTTTCTCGATTCTTGTTACAATCTCAGGTTCTAACGCCCATTTTGCATCAGAAAATCGACGATGTTTCCTTGAGAATTCTGTGAGGCTTGTCCAAAGAGGTAGCCGTTCTTCTTCTGGAAGACTTGTTATCGATTCCAACGATAAATGTTCCAATACGGTGTCAAATGAGGGTTTGGGTAAATTATCAAGATTGCTAACTATCTCTTCGAGCTTATGTAAATCACTGCAGGCCATATCAACGGCAATTTCTGCATAGTTTGTGACCTGTTCCCAATATTCTTTTTTTGTGACGTTAGGTTCCCAGTCTTCAGGAAGAATATTATGCCATTGGGGTTTATGCGCTCCAGATGATGACTGATGTTGATTGGGCAGTAAACTCAGAAGTAATTTCCAGGCAACATCAGGAAAATCTTCTTTAATTGCTCTAATACACGCAATGCGTTTATCAATTGGAGCTAATGTCTGAGGAAACCAAGGCAGAAGAATTGTTGTCAGAGAGTTCGCAGGTCTGTTCGCCCAGTTCCCTCCGGGATCGCGCTCTGCCAACTCCGCTAGGATCACAGCAACACGCACCAAATAATCAGTATCCCATGACAAACTTTCCAGTGCCCACAGCAACCCGGTCATGTAATTGTTCCCAAAAACGCCACTTCCCTCTTGTGCAAAAAGTTCATCAAAGGGGCATGGTGATTGTTTCAGTGCATTTTCAACCGAAGTCAAAAACTCACCTGGCGCAGCTTCCGCAAGTGTGGGCAACAGACTATTAAGACTACCCCATAACCGCCAGTCTGCGTTTTCAAATATGTCTCGGATGGAGAGAATCACTACAGTCTCTGCTTTATCCCGAGAGCAATGTGTTAATGCATCTCCGAGATTTCCGAACAAGGCCAGGGTTTCGGCCATACCTTGACGCAGATCAGGCGAATAATTGAGCACTTTTCCATGAATGCTAGTGGCATAACGCTCTTCCGCCGGCAGTTCAAATTGCGGATCTATTTCAGTTAGGACTTCGACAGCGCACACTCTCAGTGTATCCAAGTGGGCATCAAATATTCTTGATCCTAAGGTTTGCCATAAAGTCTTTCGATCTACTACTTCCCAATGCCCGTTATTTAATCTTAATGGTGGTTCTTGTTGTTGTAATACCTCTCGGAGGTCACGGACTAATGAATCAAAATCCATCGGCTAACCTCCTAATGAGTTCTCGATCATTTTCGTTACTTTCATCCCATTTGCCGATAAGTGAAGCGATTGTTAATGCCATAGCTCCCAATGGTTCTTTTGGAACCACAAAATCATCGGAAATGGAACGTAGATTTGGATCTCGTTTTAAAACTTCAGAATCTAGTATAGTTTCAACATTTGAATATTCGTAAAGTATTGAAAAAACCCAAAGTGCAACTTTTCGTATTTCATCGAGCGTTTTTTGTTCTGGAACAGCGGAACCACCGCCATGGTAATGCTCATTGCGTTGATCATGATACCAAACTATTTCAGCCTTGGTTTTGTATTCTGGAAGTCCGCGTTCATTTATTTCTAAACCGAAAAAATCTAATTTAGAATGATAATCATGTTTCCATTCTTCAACTTTTTTTTAGTATATGATCGATTTCCTCGTTGTGTAGGATGAAGTGAAAGATATGTTGTTATTGCAACTTCAATCGAATTGTCGTAACTTATAAGAGCTAATCGTCGGTCATAATCGCTACCTCGACGATAATGTATTTCTGCATGAACAATAAGCTCAAAAGGCCGAGTTGCCCAAGGGGCCAGTGTACTGCTCATACGGTAACCTCCACCTCCCCGCTCATGAGCTTGGGCAACACAATATCTCGCAGTTTTTCAAGGAGATGGATCTGAATTGATACCCTCTGTTTATCCATTTAATTCAACTCCTTTTAAGTTTTTACTGTATGTCCTCGGAAACATCTCTGCCAATTTTCCCAATGCCCAGATGACCTTTTTTAGATTGAACATATCCGATTTTGAGTTCAACTTCTCTTTCCATTCTTCATCAGCTTTGATGTAAGCGACCACGCTTTCCACACAGACATCCTTTCCCTGCCGTATAAGGTCCATGGCCGCATAATCGACGGTGGCCAGAAGTTCAAGTTCCTTGTTCTTCGTATATCTAAAATTGGATCGCACCCATTCGAGAGTCTGTTTGTATCCATATTTTTCAATGTATTTCTCTGCATCCTGATATTTCGCGCCCTTTTTGAACTTAGTACTACCAACGGGTTCGACATATCCGTTCTTCTTCGCGATTTTTTCCGGTCCCTTGTATCGTATGGCTGGATCGTATGGGCCTGCGGTCATCTTTGAATATTCGCCTAGAACATCCATTCCCATGAATCTCTTGGCCAGATACTCTGTTTTTGTGACTCTTACACGGTCCGGGCTGAAATCGTCATCGGACATTGCGCTCACTATACCGGAGAAAAGAACGGCTTCCATGAATGGCTTTGTGATAGGCCACGGACTTATGCTCTCCTCGATATGGCGGCTTACGAAGGTCTCCGCTGGTTCAGGTTCTTTCTCTACGTATTCAACCCTCACTTCACCGCTCATTAGCCTCGGTAGAAGTGTATCTCTCAGCATTTCAAGTTTACTCAATTGCTGATTGTTGATTATCATTTTATCAATAATTGGCGACATTACATCATTCATTTCATCTAATGTTGTCGCATCGGGTACGCTAACAATGGAACTGGACAAATCCCCTCTTTTAATGTGCCCCATTGTTGTTGCTTTCCCCTCAGCGATTGAAACAAATTTGTCCATATGATGTTTCGTCCAGAGATAGTAAAACCACTTTGGATATTTGTCAGATGTTACTTTGAATAGGTGCTGGTTTAGAATGCAATTCTTCCCATCCCAGATTTTTACCAAAAGGCTACCGGACCATGAGAATACCACATCCCCATTTTTAACAATGTATTCCTTTGGAACCTCTGTTGTTGCCCAATCTGAATTCTCCGTGAATCCATTTCTGAGTTCTTTAATCTTTAATACTGGGAGTTTCTCAACCTCCTTTTTCGGAGGATACTTCTGGCAAGCTAGTCCATTCAAATAATCTGCTATTTGATCCAGAGGCTTCTCCTCCCACCCCTCCTCCTTCTCCTCCACGAACCACTGCCTGAACAGCGCCTCCGCCATGCCCTCGAGCGTTTTGTTCTGGCGGTGCAGCAGGTCGATCTTGTCGTCCAGGCTGGAGAGCACGCCCGCGATGGCGCGCTGCTCGGGGAGAGGGGGGAGTGATATCTCAATTTCTTTGAAGGTATCGCGTGTTATTGTGTCAAATACGCCACCATGTGATATCTGTTTTAGATTTCTAATAGCATACTTGAGTAAATAGTAAATGTAATCATTGAAAGAAATATCCTTCGCTCTTACACCATAACAAGATTGATTAAAAGCCATTTTTTTGCCTAACACTGAGACAACTCCAACGGTTCCTCTTGCAGAAATTATAATGTCTCCTTTATTGAGAATCGTTGTACTACTTTTTTCTAATCCGAGTTGAGTAATACTTTTCTCAGCATTATTTACATATTTACGGCCATTGTTAAAATCAGTGACAGAAAGCCAAGGGATATCCCCATTCCAGTATTCTGGAACAGAAGTTTTTGGTGTGCCACCTCCTATTAAATGAATTAAATCACTTAAAATGTATTCCCGCCACTCGCTCATTCCCCCGCCCCCTCCAGCCTCGCCAGCATCTCCACGGCCTCGATATCCATTTTGGAGAATGCGAACCACTTCTTGCCCAGGTCCTTGAGGGACGCGCCGAAGTGGTACAGGTCGTTATCATCAATTATGATGAACCTGTCGTGAGCGCTCTTGAAGAGGTCGGAGACGAAGATGTAGGCGTCGAATATCTGGCCGTTGTAGAATATACCCTGCTTTGGCTGGATTTCCCCGGATTCCAGGGCGGTCAGGACCCTTTCCATCTTCTTGTCTGTCTCTAGCTTCCATACTTCCAGGCCGTCAAGCCTCTGGAGCACCTGGGCGTTGGTAAGTATGAAATGACGCATGGCGACGAAGGCGTCCATTATCTTAACGCTGATCTCCACGGCAACATCGCTTCTCAGGACGGCCGAAAGCATGGCTACGCCCTGTTCGGTGAAGGCGTAAGGCAGGTACTTTCGATGTTTCCCACGCTGGCTTTCTAAGGTCACATCCTGTGATGTTAAAGAGCCATCCTTTTCTAAGGTCACATCCTGTGATGTTAAAGAGCCATCCTTTTCTAAGGTCACAGTTTGTGATCTTAAACGTTCATACTCCTCGCCAGTCAGTTGAAAACAGAACTGCTCTGGGAATCTAGCTTTGTTCCTTTTGACCGCCTGGTTCAACACCCTGGTTTCAACATTGTAGAGGGCAGCCAGATCAGCGTCGAGCATGACCTGAACGCCCCGGACCGTAAATATCCGGCTTTGAATGTTATCGATGATTATCAGTCCGTTAGTGCTCATTCCAGCTTCACCTTCTCCAGGTTCTCGGCGATGAGCGCGTTCAATCTGGCTTCCTCTTTCAACTGTTCCTCGAACTCAGCTTTCAGCGCAGTGAAGCGTTCCTTGAAGTCGAAATCATCATCTTCATCCGGCAGGCCTACGTAACGGCCAGGTGTCAGGACATAATCCAGCTCCCGAACCCGCTCGATGCTGGCGGAGTTGCAGAATCCCTTGACGTCCTCGTAATCTCCTTCTGGATTACGCCAATTGTGGTAGGTCTGGGCGATCTTTTCTGTGTCTTCTTTGGAGAACTCACGAGTTCTCCGGTTAATAAGGTGTCCCATGTTCCGGGCGTCGATGAATAATATCTCATCGGTTCTGTTCCTGTATTTACCGTTGGCCTTGTTCCTGCTGAGGAACCAGAGACTGGCCGGTATTTGCGTGTTCAGGAATAATTTCGGAGGCAGGTTCACGATGCAGTCAACCAATCTCGCTTCCACGAGTTCCTTTCTGATGTCTCCCTCGCCAGAGGTTTTTGTTGTCAGCGAACCTTTTGCCAGGACAAAACCTGCAATACCGCTCGGGCTCAGATGATAAACGAAATGCTGTATCCAGGCATAGTTGGCGTTTCCCGGCGGTGGCACGCCGTACTTCCATCTCCCGTCCTTGCGTAATAGATCGCCGCTCCAGTCGTTGTCGTTGAAAGGCGGATTGGCGATGACATAATCCGCCTTCAGGTCCTTGTGCAGGTCGTTCAGGAACGAGCCCTCGTTGTTCCATTTGACCTGGGAACTGTCTATGCCCCTGATGGCAAGGTTCATCTTGCAGAGCCGCCAGGTTGTAAGATTACTTTCCTGGCCGTAAATTGAAATGTCGTTTACTTTTCCTCGATGGTTGGCAACGAACTTCTCGGAGTGAACGAACATTCCGCCAGAACCGCAGCACGGATCAAAGACCCTTCCGTTATATGGTTCAAGCATTTCCACCAAAAGCTCAACTACACTTCGGGGTGTGTAGAACTGCCCTCCCTTCTTTCCCTCGGCAAGGGCAAACTCCCCTAAAAAATACTCGAAAACATGGCCCAATATATCGGCACTTCTGGATTTCGCATCGCCCAGAGCAATGTTTCCCACAAGGTCGATAAGACCCCCAAGGCTGGTTGGGTCAAGATTGCCTCTGGCATAAACTTTGGGGAGAACGCCCTTAAGGGATGGATTATCCCTTTCTATTGCATCCATTGCAGAATCTACATCTTTTCCGATCTCCGGGAGTTTCGCCCTTGATTGCAGATAAGACCATCTGGCAGATGGGGGAACAAAGAATACATTTTCGGCTTTGTATTCGTCCCGGTCTTCAGGATCCGCTCCGGCGTATTCTACTTCTCCCTTCTCCAATCTGGAATGGAGATCTTCAAAAGCGTCAGAGATGTATTTCAGAAAGATGAGACCCATAACTATGTGTTTGTATTCTGCGGCATCGATGTTCTTTCTTAGCTTGTCCGCCGATTTCCACAGCTGTTTCTCAAGAGGTTCTTCTTGAGTATTATTACTGTTCTTGACCATTGTTGCATCTCCATATTATATTGTCTTTATAACGTATCGTAAACAGACAGGCACTTTTATTTGTTTCTTTTACACGTTTTCCGTGAACCCCCCACGAAACGGAAGAAAAAACTACGGCGGCAGGATGATATGATTTTCGCTTGCCCTCCAATCTATGGGGGGAGACGATAAGTTTTGGATAACGTTTCGCGTGTTTACGAAGTGCCGAAGGCATTTGGGTGAGCGAAGCGAACCGCAAACACGCTGTTAGGCGCTGTTTTAGGGCAATTCTCTCGGCGTGCGCATTTTCAATGTCTGTAAAAATCATCATGCATTTTCATTTATAGATGCTGTTATTGTCCATTGTGTTCTTGTAAACGATTTGAAATGACTTAAATATTTTAATATTTTTGGACGAATGTCATCATCCTCTAAATACGACCATTCGCCAATGATTTTAAAGCCAATTCCATAAGATTCTATGTCTTGGGCTTGTCGAACACCGAAATTATATGAAGAGCCTGCATCAAATCCTAAAGCCCGTTTCATTTTCATTTCAACAATCTTTTTCCATAGACCACTTGTATATTTTTCGGTCACAACCTCAAGAACAATTTGCGAATGATAAAATCTATTTGAAAAAGTATTAAAAAGATTAATGACATCATCTTTAGGCAGATACATAAATAAACCCTCGGCAATTAGAAGAAAATTTCTATTTCCTTTTAAAGTTACCTTGCCAATCCATGAAGAATCTAATACTGAACAACCAATCAATTCATAACTAAGATGCTCTTTTAGTATCTCTTTCTTCATTTCGACCAATTCCGGTAAATCAAGCTCAATATATTCACATTTTTTATTATCAATTCGCCAGTATCTTGTATCAAAACCACATCCAAGGTTTATCACGGTGCACGATGAATTCTTTGAAATAAAATCATTTATTATTGAGTCGTATTTTCTTGCTCTAAGGGCGATATGGCTTGTAAGTGTTGATGGTAGTTTCCTATTGAATAAGAGAGTCTTTTCCTCTTCTGATGCTAATGAAATCAATTTTTCTAAACAATAAGCTGCCATAGGATCATTAATAATTGGGTTGTTTCTTTGTGATTCCAAAACATGGCTTCGAAGGGTAACTAATGCAGTTTTTGAGACATCGGTTAGTTTCATCTCTAATCTCCTTTTTCTTTATTTGTGCGCGCTAAATATCTTTTCTTTTTCCTTTTGCCCTAAAATTTCGCCTAACGTTGTATATCCGAACTTACTTCGCATATCCTGCATATTTAGTGTTATATCCGAACCTACTCCATCTATAAATCCATCTGGACGAGCTTCAATCATCACATATCCCCTCTCATTCGTCTCCTGTATTAAGTCACTATACCCCGTACTTAATAGATATAAGACTTGTTAGCGTTTTTCGCTTATAGA
>NZ_CEYIHJ010000033.1:0-14148 GCF_982836095.1 Kosmotoga sp. | reverse complement strand
TGTGCGATTCGCAGCGAAAGAAAAAGGCAATTTTGTAATTGCTCTTGGACGCTCAAAGATTAGCCCCATTACAGGATTAAATGGGGAACCCTTCTTTGGTGAAGAATATGAATTTGAGTATGGAAAAGTGGACGTTATAAGAACTGGTGAAGATGCTACCGTAGTCGCTACCGGTCAGGTTGTTTCTGAAGCCATAAAAGCTGCTGATAAGCTCAGAGAAGAGGGCATCGAAATATCTGTTCTTGGTGTAAGTTGCCCGCTTCATGCTTCTTTTGGATCTGTAAAAGAGTATCTTAAAGGAAAGGTTCTCACCATAGAGGATCATAATGTAAAAAGTGGGCTTGGTAGCATTTTAGCAGAGTATTTTACCGTTGCAGGCTTTCTACCGAAAAAATTCGTCAAGATCGGGGTCAGCGAATACGCGGTATCCGGAAGTAAAGACTTTCTTTATAAGTTAGCTGGTCTTGATGCAGAGTCCATAGCCAAAAGGATAAGAGAAGTCTAAAAATGGAAGAGGCGTTAAAGAGGGCAAAGAAATTCATAGGGACTTTAGGCGTAGAAGGTGTGGATACAGAGCTCATGCTAAGAGCTCTGTGTCATTCTTCCTTTGCAAATGAAAATACAGCTTTGAATTTAGAGTCCAATGAAAGGCTCGAGTTTCTTGGAGACGCTATCCTTGATTTTGTGCTAGCTGAAATTCTTTACACAGAATATTCGCTAAACGAGGGGGAAATGTCTAAAATTCGCTCGACAGTTGCAAGTGAAATCATTCTTTCAGTTGTGGCAAGAGAAATAAAGCTGGGTGATTTTCTGCTGCTTGGAAAAGGCGAAGAAAATTCGGGCGGCAGGACAAAAGACTCTTTGCTTGCCGATGCCTTTGAGGCTGTTCTTGCCGCAATATATTTGTCTAAAGGGCTGGAAGAAGCAAGGAATTTTGCTGAAAAAGTGTTGAAAAAATATATCAATCAGGCTTTGAGCGGTGAACTTGTGATGGATTACAAGACAAGACTCCAGGAATACACACAAAAGAACTTCGGGGTACGCCCGGAATACCGATTAAAAGGAAAACAGGAAAACGAAACATTTTTTGTTGAAGTATATCTTGATGGAAAACTTCTCGGTTATGGTGAGGGCAAAACAAAAAAAAGAGCTGAACAGCAAGCAGCTAAAAGCGCCTACGAGAAATTCTTGAAGGGTGAAAATCTCAATGCGTGATTTCACCTTTGTATTCCCTTCCTCGACAAGGTCTATCAGTACCAGTGGATTAGTATGTGCGCTGAATTGTAAGCATTGTGGAGGGCACTATCTTCGAGGCATGGGTATGGTGGCAGAAATTCCACAACTTCTAAACGCTGGCAAGAAGAGTTTTTTGATCAGCGGAGGATTAAACGGGGAGGCTGCTGTTCCTTGGAAAGACCACGCTGAGTTCCTTTTGAAGATAAAAAGGGATTATCCTGTGAAGTACAATTTTCATGTTGGGCCTGTGGTGAAAAGTGAAGATATTCCTTTGCTAAAAGAACTGGCAGATATAGTTTCCTTTGATATCGTTGGAGATGCTGAAGTCATGAAGGAAGTTTATGGTGAAGACCTTTTTTGTGCTTCTGTGAAAAGCTTTAACTTGCTCATAGAGAATGATATAAAAATTATTCCCCACATCACCATTGGGCTTAAAGAAGGCGTGCTTTCGCACGAATTCAAAGCTCTGGAGTTGCTTGAAAAGGCGAAAATGAGAAAGGTTGTCTTTCTTGTTTTTATTCCGACTGTTGGCACCGCATATGCGAAAAAATCTCCACCAGAGATAAAAGATGTTGAGCTCGTTTTTAAGGAAGCGGGTGGTTTTAGGAAGATTCTCGGTTGTATGCATCCCGGTGGAGGTTACAGAAGAAAACTTCAGAACCTTGCATTATCTTCGGGCTTTGATGCCATAGTGCAACCGATCAAGCCCACTATAGATACAGCAAAAGGGTTGAATCTGAATTCAACTTACTTTTATGAATGCTGCGGTTTTCTATTGTAAATTTCTCTGGTCTCTGGTGTTATTAGGCCATAGCGAATTTCTTCGCATTTATAACGAAACATTGAGAGAATTTGTTGCTGAAACGAAACTTTGTTAATAGTTATCGACACTCTCAAATAGGCTTTTGTTGATGGTTTGACCTTGTCAAAGGCTCATGTGAGTCATGGGTTCTATGTTCCATAGCCTTCACTCAATGGGTGGCATTAAAATCATAAAATCGGAGGTGTGGTTTTGCAAAGAGGAGCCATCAGAATTCTTGGAATTGACCCAGGCTTTGGTACTCTTGGTTATGGAATAATCGATGTAGTTGCTTCTCATGTTGAGCTCATTGATTATGGTGCCATTTACACAAAACCCCGAGAGCCTATTCCAGATCGCTTGTTAAAAATTTATCTGGAACTCAAGAAGATAATAGATGCGCATTCACCTTCCGAAGCTGCTGTCGAAGAGTTGTTTTTTTTCAGAAATGTCACAACGGCCATTCAGGTTGGAGAAGCTCGTGGAGTAATTTTACTTACATTAAGAGAAAAAGGGCTGCCCATTTTCGAATATACACCTCATCAGGTAAAACAAGCGGTCACTGGATATGGTCGTTCTGAAAAGGGTCAAATACAGCGGGTGATGATGAAATTTTTGAGAATGAATGAAACGCCAAAACCCGACGATGCAGCAGATGCACTTGCTATTGCCTGGTGTCATTTTCTTTCTCGTTCTTTTCCTGGAGGTGCACGTAGTAAATGAAATTCAGATTTAAAAATGTAGATCTCAACGCGTCAAAATTAATTGAAAGGATCATGGGTTTTTATCCTGATGAAGCTTTTTCCTCTCTGAACTTATCCAGTGTGGTTGTCAACCCTGGTAAAAGAGAATTGACAATTGTCTTCGATTCCAGAGTTTCGGAGGATATGAAAGACTTTCTTTTGAAGCGTTTTACACTCATCGCTTCAAATCAGTTAAAATCCAGGATAAAATTTATCTTTTTAGAAGCCAATGAACAGTCTGCCAAGAAGGTTGGCGACAATAATGATATGGATACGATACAAGAAACTAAGACATATTTGAATAAGAACGAACTCTTTAAATATGTAAACGGCCTTTCTTCATACCTCGAAAAAGCCTCTATAGAATATGATGGAACAAAAGTTTCGATTGTTGTTAATAGTGCTTTCGCGAAACAAAGAATCATCTCCAAAAAGCGAGAACTTGCTAAAGCCCTGCAAAAGACAATAGGAAAAGCTGTTCCACACGAAGTAATTTTAAAGACCGAAGAAATACATGAAAACAGTGAAAAAGAACTTCCATATTCCCCTCAACGGGAAAATGGAATGATTGAAAGAAATACAGATACACCTCAAAAGGCTGAAAAGAAAAAGGTTCCAGCTGTACTGATGGGGAGGAAAATAAAGACCGCACCACAAAAGATCGGCGATGTTGTGGGAAATGAAAGCTCCGTAGTTATAGCAGGCCAGGTATTTGGAATGGATCTCTGGAAAGGAAAAATAGCTGTTCTCACTTTTAAAGTAACTGATTTTACAGATTCCCTTTCTTGCAAGGTCATAGGAAAAAAAGCCGAAGAGGTAGCCTCAATTCTTTCAAATGGAAAAGGCATTCTTGTTAGGGGAAAATTGGAATACGATTCCAGAAGGCATGAGGAGGTACTGACTGTTCATGATCTAAATTCTTTCAAGCTTCCAGAGCGCCTGGATAAAGCTGCAGAGAAAAGAGTAGAACTCCATTTACATACAAAAATGAGCGCACTTGATTCAGTAGTGGAAACAAGTGAGCTTTTCAAGACGCTAAAGAAATGGGGTCATACTGCGGTTGCCCTGACAGATCACGGAGTAGTTCAAAGCATTCCAGAATTTTATTTTGCTGCAAAAAAAGCGGGAATCAAACCCATCTTTGGTATGGAAGGTTATATGATAAACGACCTGGAAGCGATCGTAAGCAATCTTGGAGATCACGACGGAGAATTATCCAACCAAACATACGTAGTTTTTGATCTCGAAACCACCGGTTTAAATCCAGTTTCTGATGAAATCATAGAATTCGGCGCGGTGAAATTAAAAGGAACGGAGATAATAGATAGTTTCAGTTCTCTAGTAAAACCCAAGAGGAAAATCACATCCGAGACCTTTGAAATCACCGGTATCAGCAATGAAATGCTTGCTGAAGCTCCTGGGCTGGAAGAAGTGCTAACTTCTTTTCTCAAATTTAGTGAAGGCTGCATATTGGTAGCGCATAACGCTACCTTTGATTACAGATTTGTCAGAAGTGCTGTCAAAGAACTCTTTGGAAAAGAATGGGAATCACCGTATATAGATACACTTGCCCTCTCGAAAAGCCTGCTGAAGTCGAGAAGTTATTCACTGGATAATGTGGTAAAACATCTCAAGTTGGGAAACTTCAATCACCACAGAGCGGCAGAAGATGCCCGGGTCACGGCAGAAGTTTTCAGGAAGTTCATGAGTATGGTGGACAAAAGAGGTATAAAAAAAATTTCGGAACTGGAAACCTTAAGAAAAAATATAAACATTTCCAGTTTGAGACCTCAGCATGTTTCAATATTGGCAAAGAACAAAACAGGCTTGAGGAACCTCTATATTTTGGTAACCGAATCCCACACACACTACTTTCATGGAAAGCCACGGATTCCAAAGAGCTTGCTGAACGAACATCGAGATGGACTCTTAATTGGTTCTGCCTGTGTTTCGGGCGAGCTTTCCCGCGCTTATATAAATGGTGCTAACACTCAGGAGCTGGAAGAAATAGCAAAATTCTTTGATTATATAGAAATCATGCCTCTTGACGTTGTTGAAGAGAATGACAGACAAATTTCAAGGGACACGTTGAAAACCATGTACAGAGAATTCTACAAAATAGGCCGAAGACTTAATATCCCTGTGGTAATGACAGGTGATGTACACTTTCTTGAACCGCACCACAATATTTTCAGGGCTGCCATACAAGCAGCTCAAGATCAGGAGAACTTCGATAAGCAACCTGCGTTACATTTGAGGACCACCGAAGAAATGCTAAAGGCGGCCATGGAGATATTCGATAATGAAAAAATCGCCCAGGAAATAGTTGTAGTAAATACCAATCGTATAGCCAACGAAATAGAAGAAATAGTTCCTGTTGAAGGAAAGTTGCATCCTCCTATCATTGAAGGTGCTGATGAGCAGGTTCGTGAAATCACCATGAAAAGAGCTAAAGAAATTTACGGTGAACCGCTTCCAAAAATTGTAAAAGCCAGGCTTGAAAAAGAATTACACGCAATAATTGACCATGGATATGCGGTTTTGTATCTAATAGCTCAAAGGATGGTAAAGAAGTCGAATGACGACGGATATGTAGTGGGTTCGAGAGGGTCGGTTGGAAGTTCATTGGTTGCAACGATGATGGGAATAACTGAGGTCAATCCGCTTCCTCCACATTACGTGTGTCCTAGCTGTAACCATTCAGAATTCGTGCTCGATGGCAGCGTAGAATCCGGATATGACCTCAAAGATAAAGTTTGTCCAAATTGTGGGACTAAAATGGCGAAGAATGGGCAAAACATTCCCTTTGAAACTTTCTTGGGCTTTAAGGGTGATAAAGTCCCGGATATTGACTTGAATTTCTCGGGAGAATATCAGGAACGAGCCCATGCCTATTTAGAAAAACTCTTTGGAAGGGAACATGTATACAGAGCCGGAACCATTAGCACAATTGCAGAGAGAACGGCTTACGGTTTTGTGAGGGCTTACATAGAAAAGACGGGTAAGCGCTTACGCAACGCTGAAATAGATCGTTTAGTAGCTGGTATTACAGGGGTAAAACGAACAACCGGGCAACATCCAGGGGGGCTTATGATCGTTCCCAAAGACCGTGATGTCCACGAATTCACGCCTGTACAGTATCCTGCGAATGATACTAAATCAAGGACAAGGACAACACATTTTGCCTACGAAGTCATACACGATGATCTGGTTAAAATCGATGCACTGGGCCATGACGATCCTACATTTATAAAATATCTTAAAGACATAACAGGGATGGATCCTACAACTGTTCCCATGGGTGACAAGAGTACAATTTCCATTTTCTCATCAACCAAAGCATTGGGCATCAGGCCTGAAGATCTGGGAACTAATGTTGGTACGTTGGGAATTCCTGAGTTCGGAACACAATTTGTCCGAGGGATGCTTCAAGAGACACACCCTAAGAGTTTTGGAGAACTCGTAAGGATATCAGGGTTATCGCATGGAACGGATGTCTGGCTTAATAACGCTCGCAACTGGATTGCTTCAAGAAAGGCCACTCTTGGAGAAGTCATCGCCTGTCGTGATGACATCATGAATTACCTGATCCAGAAAGGCATAGAACCGTTAAAAGCCTTCAAAATAATGGAAAAAGTGAGAAAAGGGAAAGGCATAGATGCTGAAGAAGAGCAGTTAATGCGCGAAAAAGCTGTTCCCAACTGGTTTGTGGAGTCTTGTAAAAGAATTAAGTATCTCTTCCCAAAAGCTCATGCAGTTGCATATGTGAGCATGGCCTTTAGGGTAGCTTACTACAAAGTTCATCATCCACTGGCATTTTATTCGACCTATTTCACTGTGAAGGGTGGAGAATTCGATGTTGAACTTGCCCTCAGCGATATACACAGCATAAAAAAAGAAATAGCAAGTCTTAAAGGAAACCCGGATAAAAATGTAAAAGACCGTTCAAAAGAAACATTACTGGAAGTAATTCTAGAAATGAAACTCAGGGGATATAACTTCTTGCCTGTTGATCTTGAGAAATCAGATGCAACGAAATTCATAATAGAAGAAAAAGCGCTCAGGATACCTTTTAACAGGATTAAGAACCTTGGTACAAAAGCAGCCATATCGATTATCAAAGAACGGAAGAAAAAACCTTTTTCTTCCATTGAAGACTTGATCAGAAGAACAGCGCTGAACAAAACCACTGTGGAAGTCCTTAGGAAGTACGGTGCCTTAAAGGGACTTCCGGAAAAAGAACAAATCACACTTTTTTGAGGTTTGCTATGAGAATTGAACTCACCGCCATTGAGTACAGAAAGCTCCTTGAACTTTCAGAAAAATTTGCAGGGTCAGTAGAGCCCGGTTATCGATTCTTAAGGTTGTATTACTGGAAGGGCTTGAGAGCTTTTATAACAGATGGTTGTGGAAAACTGGAAATCCCTTTGAAAAAAGATTGTGCCCCGTTTAAGGGATCTTATATTATCCCCCTGGATCATGCGAGAGCGCTTAAAGAGCAGCTTAAGGACGATGCGAGCATAATAATTACCGGGAATGAAGCAACTTTGTCTATTTTTCTGGGTGGAGAAAAGCTGTTGATTGAAAAAGCCTGGATTGATGGTATTCCCAGAATGGAGAGAAAGTTCGAGAATATTTTTTCAGTGAAAAAGAACCTCTTTAAAAATGCTCTGAATTTTTCCTCTGCAATTAATGATGAAGGGGATAACGTAAGTTTTGTATTTAATAATAGCCTTGTGAGCATCATTTCGTCTTCTCATAACATGACTGCGCTTAATTATTTGAATGTCCCGCTTTCAAGGAACCTTCAAGCACATATTCCGTATGTCACTACCCGCCATCTTGTAAAAACCCTGGATCTTATAAAAATCGAAGAATTAAACTTTGGGGAGGGCATTGAGGATCTTGGGATTAAAGTGGGACCTTTACTGTTTTCAATTTGCTGCGACCGCGAAAAATTATTCGACGAAGTACCTAAACTTCCCGAAATCAAAGAGAAAATCGTTATGGAAAAAAGTCAGCTATTATTCTCTGTGCGAAAGTTAGCAAAACTTGTATCGAGAGGTATGAAGGTCCTGATACTTTCAGACCATGGGAGCATCAAATTCATGCTAAAAACAGGAACTTTCCGATATGAAAAAGTCATACTCAAGACACCTTTTGAGAATTTTGCTGCAGGGGTTGATCCCCATCGCCTTCGTTCTGCTCTATCCAGAATGAACTCGGGAAAAGTTGAATTATTTACTTACAAAAAACAATTGGTACTGACCGGGAAAAGCTCCGGACAGTACCTAGTATTACCACTTATATGAATAGCATGAAAAGCAAGCCAGAAATAATTCCAGATACCGGGACTGTTACAAACCATGCCCAGAGAATGTTTTTGAGAACACCTCTATTGACACCTTCGAGCCCGTGGGCAAGTCCAACGCCGGTGACTGCCCCTACAACAGTGTGCGTTGTGGAAACGGGCATTCCAAAGAACGAAGAAAGCAAAACAGTGGTAGCCGCTGCAAAATCAATGCTGAAACCTCTGGTGTTATTCAAAGTTGTGATACGGGTTCCCACAGTATCCATCACTTTCTTACCCCATATTCCTACACCAAGGGCTATACCGAAGCCACCTATGGCAAGCATCCAGGAAGGAACTTCTACATGACTGCCAATGCCTCCTGCTGTGAGGGCAATATACACAACTGCTAAAGGTCCTACAGCGTTTGCTACATCATTTGCGCCGTGGGCAAAAGACACATAGCACGAAGTAAGCACTTGCATTTTTCTAAAAGTCCCTTCGACAATTTCATAAGGTTCATGTTGATTTTTTCTCGCATATTTAGCAACAAGGAGAAAGCTTACCAGGAAACCAAGGGTAAAAAATACACCACCCACAAGCAGAGAGCTATAAGTTCCTAATTTTAACGTCTTTATAGAGAAAAGGAATGAAATGATGAATAACGTACCCGCTATATATAAGGGTGCGTAGTGTTTGGTGGCAGTTATAGGACTTTTCCTCCGAAGTATGGAAAACGCGATGAGCTTGAAGACGACAAAGGCAAGTAGCCCTCCGACGAAAGGGGAGATGAACCAGCTTGACACTATCATGAGCATTTTTGCCCAGTTAACAGCACCCAGACCACCAGCCACTATACCAAATCCAACCATTCCACCAACTATGGAGTGAGTTGTGGACACCGGCCAGCCTTTCAAAGTCGCGATGGCCAACCAGATAAAAGCACCTATCAGGGCTGAAAGAGCACCGTACATAAGCGTTTTGTCGGAAGAAATAATTGAGGGATTTAGAATGCCCTTTGTTATAGTGGAAGTGACATGAGCACCAAAGAAAAAAGCACCACTGAATTCCAGAACGGCAGCAATCATAACAGCTTGCTTGACAGTGATTGCCTTTGCACCGACAGCCGTGGCCATGGAATTTGCAACGTCATTGCCACCAATAGCCATTGCAAGTGCCAATCCAAGTGCGGCAGATAATATCAGAATCATCAAATCACTCCTTATTCCATCTTCAGAAGCATTGCAATTGACTCAGCAACATTTTCGGTGTTATCGGCGATGTTTGAAATTGTGATTGCAAGATTCACCAGATAGAATATATCCACCGGGTTTAACTCTTTTTTCAGTGAAAAGAGAATTTCGCCGATGTGAACAGATTCCGTGTCGCTTTTGAACTCGAGGTTTTCAAGTATATCAATATCTCCATATTCCTTTTTGACCTCTTCCGGGGAAAAAGCACTTTCAACAACCTTGGTGAGAGTATGAATCAGTTCATGCATTAGCTTTACTGAGTCATATACGGAAGCGCATAAATCTGTGAACAACCGGGGAATATCCGTCTTCTCAATTGCTTCAACGCGATTCATTCTAAGGATCTTGAGAGCATCATCGACCTTATCAATCACAGAATCTTGCTTGTGGAGAATAGCCATGATATCCGCTCTGTCAAAAAAAGCGAATCTGAACTTTTCATAACTCCCGCGTAATTTGGTTTTCAGTAAATCTGCCTGCTTTTCCAGCTTTTCTACTTCGTAGGAAAACTTTTCTACATTTCCGCCGCTAAAGTAATCTTTCATGGCTTTCGGAAGATATGCAGCAGCTTCAAGAACAATGTCAGAATGCTCTCTTAGCAATTTTAAAGGGCTTTCTTTTGGGAAAAGCTTCTCGATGAGCCTTGTCACATTATCACCTCCACCCAAAAATACCATCACGGATACAATTTTCTCTTACGCTTTTTATACAAATCTTCATACAAATTCTTGCCCTTAATTAGCAGTCTTATATTATGAAAGCTATAAAATTTATATACAATATTATTTATATCACTAAAACCATTTATACAACACGAATATTAGCATATGTAATTATTCTACATGGGTGTTGACAAAGCCTCTTGACAAAATTATAATTTCAAACGGAAGGTGCAAAAACCGAAACGGGAGGGATTAAAATGGCAGAAAAGGAATACATCGTGGGCATCGACCTTGGTACAACGAATTCTGTTATTGCGTGGGTCAAACATGATGGAAGTCCCGAAGTGATACCAAACGCTGAAGGCGCAAGGACAACACCGTCCATCGTATCCTTCACGAAAACAGGGGAAATCATAGTTGGGGAACCTGCCAAAAGACAGGCTATATTGAACTCAGATAGAACCATCCGTTCCATAAAAAGAAAAATGGGTTCTGATTACAAGGTCAAGATTGACGACAAAGAATACACTCCTCAAGAAATCAGTGCTTATGTATTGAAAAAGCTCAAGACTGATGCCGAATCTTATCTTGGTGGGAAGGTTACCAAAGCTGTTATAACCTGCCCTGCTTATTTCAACGATGCACAAAGACAAGCAACAAAAGAAGCGGGCATAATAGCAGGCCTTGAAGTTCTGAGAATCATCAATGAGCCCACCGCAGCAGCGGTTGCTTACGGACTCGATAAATCCCAGGGTGATAAAAAAGTTATAGTTTACGACCTTGGCGGCGGTACTTTTGATGTATCTCTGCTGGAAATTGGCGAAGGTGTTGTGGAAGTCCTTGCAACTGCCGGAAATAACCACCTTGGTGGTGATGACTTTGACCAGAAGCTTATTGATTACATGGCGGAGAAATTCAGGAAAGAACACGGTGTGGATTTGAAGCAGGATAAACAGGCTTTCCAGAGGCTTAAGGATGCCGCTGAAAGAGCCAAAATAGAGTTATCAGCAAAATTCGAAACAGAGGTAAGTTTGCCCTTTATAACCGCAACCACTGAAGGCCCATTACATCTCGAAATGAAAATAACAAGGTCAACTTTCGAATCTCTGATCAGAGATCTTATAGAATCAACCAGAGAACAAGTCGAAAGGGTCTTGCAAGATGCCAAAGCTTCACCCAATGACGTAGATGAAGTAATTCTCGTTGGAGGTTCAACAAGGATACCCTTTGTTCAGAATTTCATAAAGGGAATCTTTGGAAAGGAACCAAATAAAAGTGTCAATCCAGATGAAGCCGTTGCTGTGGGAGCCGCAATACAGTCAGCTATACTCGGGGGAAACCTTGACAAAGACCTGGTTCTTGTTGACGTGACACCTCTTACTCTTGGAGTCGAAGTTAAAGGAGGGCTCCTGGAACCCATTATTACGAGAAACTCCACAATTCCCATCAAAAAGTCAAAGATATTTACAACCGCCGAAGATGGTCAGACAGAGGTTGAAATCAGAGTATATCAAGGCGAAAGAACCATGGCTCAGGACAACATTTTCCTAGGTAGCTTTAAGCTAACGGGAATCGCTCCAGCTCCAAGAGGCGTACCACAGATAGAAGTCTCCTTTGATATTGACAGTGACGGAATCGTCAATGTCCATGCCAAAGACCTTGGTACCAACAAGCAGCAATCAATGGTAGTTACGGGACGCAATAAATTATCAGAAGACGAAATCAAGAAAATCGTTGAAGATGCCAAAAAATATGAGGAACAGGACAAGAGGAAAAAACAGGAAATCGAGCTCAAAAACCAGGCTGACGAACTTGCATATAGAGTTGAAAAGCTCCTGAAAGAGAGTGGAGACAAAATACCTGCCGAGGATCGCGGCAATTTAGAAACACTTGTTAAAGATCTGAGAGAAGCGCTTAACAAAGACGATATAGCAAGAGTCAAGATACTCTTTGACAAGCTCCAGCAGGAGAGTATGAAGATAGGACAACATCTTTATCAACAGGCTCAGGGTGCATCAACCCAGGGAGGACAGTCAGACCCTGGACAGGGTGATGGTGGTTCTGAATACATACCGCCAAAAGACAATCCTCAGAATTGAACATAAACAAAAAAGTTAAAGGGAGGTGGGATCATGTTAGCGAAAAGGAGTGAACTCAGCAACATCTTTAAACCTTTTGAAGAACTCCACAGGGAGATTGACAGGCTCTTTGACGATGCATTCAAAGGTTTAAGTATCAGACCTGAAGAGCGTGAAAACTTCATACCTGCCGTTGACGTCTATGAAACGGATGATGCCATCTTCCTCGAAATGGAAGTGCCTGGAATCAAAAAAGGAGACCTGAAGATAAAGCTTGAAGATGGCGTCTTAAGCGTAACAGGTGAAAAGAAGTACGAAAAGAAAGAAAAATCGAGAAACTACCACCTTGTGGAAAGAGGCTATGGTAGCTTTAGCAGAGCCTTCAGACTTCCTGACAGTATCGACACGAAAAAAGTCAAAGCAAACTATGACAACGGCGTTTTAAAAATCGAGCTTCCCAAGAAAGAAGAGGCAAAAAAAGAAGCCGTAGAAATAAAAATCGACTAATTAGTGAAAACGTAGAAGGGCGCCTCTAAAAGGCGCCCTTTTTCAAAAGAAAACAGCTATTGAAAGCTGAGAATCTAAAGTGGTGAGAAACGAGAAAAAACCTGTCTTGGGTTCTGTGCAATTCAATGAATTTCTAACAAATCTCTCGTTACTCGATGCTCGCAACTCGAATCTAGAACCAGGGTCTAGGGTTTAGTTGTTGGGGTTTAGATGTTTTTCTTCTCGTAACTCGAAACTCGGCTCTTTTATTCTCGTAACTCGAATCTCGTAACTCGAAATATTCGTAACTCGATCCAAAAGGAGGTGCTACCTTATGTTGAACTACGAAGAATATACAGAAAAGGCAAAAAAGATATTGATGGATGTTCAAGATATACTCACGCGATATAGGCAAAATCAACTTGGAAGTGAGCATATATTGCTTTCAATCCTGGAAGATGGAGATAATCTTGCCGTTGAAGTTCTCAAGAACTTGAAAGTCGATCTAGGTGCATTAAGACGCGATGTTGAGGAAGTTATAGGACGATACGGTTCAAATGCGGGTGGTGCAGGGAATCAAATATACCTTACCCCTGATTCAAGGCATATCTTAGAAACTGCAAAATCCGAGGCTAAAAGAATGCAAGACCAGAAAATTGGTACGGAACACCTGCTGCTGGCAATGGTAAAAGAGACATCTTCTGTGGCCTCGAGAATTTTGGTGAAATACGGGCTTGACCTTGACAGGGTTTACAATGCCCTCTTAAAAGAGAGAAAAGAATCTGAAGCGTCTGAAAATGAGAACATAAGTGCGTTAAAAAGATTCACCATAGATTTAACTGAACTCGCAAAACAGGGCAAACTCATGCCGGTTATTGGCAGAGAAGATGAAATTAAGAGAGTGATACAGATATTAGGCCGAAAAACAAAAAACAACCCTGTCCTTGTTGGGGAACCTGGTGTGGGAAAAACCGCGATTGTGGAAGGCTTGGCACAACGCATCATCGATGGTGAAACGCCAGAGTACCTCAAAAACCGCCGTGTTCTCGTACTGGATATGGGTAGAGTCGTTGCTGGTACTAAATTTCGCGGAGAGTTTGAGGAACGTATGAAAGCTATCATAGATTCGGTGCGTAAACTCTCCGGAGAAGTGATTCTCTTCATAGATGAAATTCACACCGTAGTTGGAGCAGGTAGTGCTGAAGGTTCTATGGATGCTGCGAATCTTATGAAACCAGCTCTTGCGCGTGGAGAACTTCAGTGCATAGGTGCAACGACAATAGACGAATACCGTAAATACATTGAAAAGGACAGGGCTTTGGAGAGAAGATTCCAACCAGTATATGTAAATGAGCCAACACCTGAAGAGGCCCTTGAAATATTGAAAGGAATCAAAGAAAGCTATGAAAAACATCACAACGTTAAAATAGATGATGAAGCCCTTGAAACCGCTGTGGATCTTAGTGTCAAATATATAAGTGACCGTTATTTACCGGACAAGGCCATAGACCTAATCGATGAAGCGGCGTCTTTTGTTAGACTTCAAGCCGGATACGTACCCGAAGAAATAAGGAAGCTCGAAAAAAGGCTTTCCCAACTCG
>NZ_CEYIHJ010000032.1:7253-14448 GCF_982836095.1 Kosmotoga sp. | reverse complement strand
AAAATCAAGAGATATGGAGCCTTTTTCTGCAGTTATTCTGAATATGTATTTATCTCCTTCGAGGTTCAAAATGCGGTTTTCAAGCTCCAACCCTCCTGAATGAGAAATATTGTGGAGCCTTTCGTATTTAAGGCGTGGAAGTTTCAGGATTAGTTTTTCTCCTATGACGTAAGAAGATTCAATAACCGGAGGATGCCTGATAACCCCGCCCGCTTGATATAGTAAATACAACACAACAAATGAGAATAAAAAATAAAATAAATATAAAAATATGTTTTTCATGTAAACAGCCTCAACAAATTTTATCACGTTATTGTCTCATTTAAGAAGTACCAATGGAGGCTAATTAAAAAAGGTAAGTATAGTTATCTTGTTTTGGTGTTTTTCTTTGACAGATACATTCTCCTATCCGCAAGTTGCGTTAGGGTTTCTATATCTTCGCCATCTTTGGGAAAAGAAGCTATGCCTATGCTCATTGAGATCTTTACTTTATGGTTGTTTATAACGAATTCTTTGCTCAAGATGTTTTTAATGCGTTCGGACAACATTTTTGCGCTTTCAGACCCTGTTTCAGGCAGAAGGATCAGGAATTCATCGCCTCCGACTCTTGCAAAGATATCGCTTTCTCTTATTAGCCTTTCAATACGTCGGCAGATCCTGTTTAAAAGAATGTCCCCAATATCATGTCCGTAGCTGTCGTTCACTTGTTTGAATCCATCACAGTCAAGATACATGACACTGAAAGTGTGACCGTACCGCTTCGATAAATTGATTATCCCTTCGGCCATTTTCGCAAAGGCGCGCCTATTTAGAACGCCGGTCAGTGGGTCGTGTTCCGTTGCATAGAGAAGCTGGTTCTCTGTCTTGACTTTTAACAGGAGCAGCTCCATATGCCTTTTTATCAGTTTGGCGAATTCTAGCTCGATATCATCAAAAGCTTCGTAGCTATCGAAATTGTCAAGGAAAATAATGCTGACTGGTTCTTTTCCAATATATATGGGAATAATCAAAACAGACTTTATTCTTGTAGTACCTATTTGTTTAAATATCTCATTTCTCTTGTCTTCTCTTTTAAACCCAATTTCGGAAAACCTTACAAAAGTGGGTTGGCTTGAATAGCTCATGATTTCCCGTTCTGAGAAGCTTATTTTGCGCAATTTCTCAAAATCATAGCCAACACTGGCAACAAAATAAAATCGGCCATCGTTCTTAATGACAGCGCTCCCTGCCTGAGCTTCTGGAATCACATTCACTATTTTTTCAAGAAGAGATTGATAATCCTCTTCTGTCCAGCCCTTTTTCAGCGCAGCGGAAGTGATTTCAAGAAGCACTTCGTAAAGGTTTTTATATTTATTGATTTGTTCGAGCATTTCCTTTTCACGTGTGACATCCATTCCCGAAGATAAAACCGCTTCAATCTCTTCTTTTTCGTTGTAAATAACAGCATTTCTCCAGGAAATCATTATTTTATTTCCTTTAGCGTCAATTATGGGGTTTTCAAAAAAACCTGCTTTAGATGGGTCCTTTAGCAACTTTTCAAATACAGCTTTGACTTCTTCTTTCACGTTATCCGGAATGAATTTAAACCAGTTTTTCCCGATTATTTCCTTTTTTTCATAGCCAAGAAGGTTTATTCCCTTTTTGTTAATGAGCTTAACATTTCCTTTTTTATCGAGAACGAGGTTTATAACTTGTGCCATCTCGAAGTACTTGTGGAATTTCTCTTCGCTTTCCCTTAGGGCCTTTTCAATCTCTTTTTGTGTGGTAATATCCATAGCTACAACGATACCTGCCGGTTTACCCTTGTACACTGTGGTATCGCTTGTCAGGTACAACCATTTCGTTTTGCCAGCTTTGTTGATTATCTCCAATTCATAGCACTCTGTACTTTTCTCGCCTTTTTGTCTTTTGGCGCCGGTTTCCTTGACAAATTGCCTGTAATCTGATTTAACGAGCTCCCAGAAGTTCATTGATTGCAGTTCTTTTTTTGTGTAGCCGCTTATTTTTTCAGCCATGGAATTTGCATAGATCCATTTGTTATTTTGATAGATCAAAATGGCCATTGGGGCTGTCTCTGCCAGGACATTGAACCAGTTTTCAACTTCGGTTATTTTGCCAAAATCGGTCTCCCTGCTTGAAGAAGGGCGAAATGTACAAAGCACAAAGGTTTGGCTGGAAGGAGCTTTGATGGATTCACAATCAACTTCCAAAGATTTCTCAGCGTTCAGAACCGCTTCAAAGCAGATGGAGTTCCTTTTCCCCTTCAAGAGACTGGAAAGGACTTTTTCGGAATTTGGTGTAACGAATAAGCCCGTAAAAGTCAAGTTCTCGAGTTCTTTATTTTGAAGTCCTATAATTTCGAGCGCACTATTATTCCAGGCTTTTAGCTTACCCTGCGCATCAAAAAGCAGCAGTGCATTTTTTTGCTTTTGGAGAAGACATTTCAAAAAGGATGAATCCAGCTTTTCAAACATCTAAACACCCCTGTCTACTTTTTATAATTATTTTACCAATTATCATGAGAGTTTTTGGTGAATTATATAGAGTGTTTTTCGAAAAATGTCGAATATTGTTTGTAATACCTACCACATATTGTGTATAATTGGAACCATAAATCATAGAGGTGAGAGAAATGAAAGTAGGTATTATAGGTATAGGAAATATCGGGAGTATTCTTTTGAAGCGCTTTTTACAAATGGAATCGCCACTAAAGCTGTATGTTTTCAACAGATCGCCTCAAAAACTTGACCCTTACCGAGAGCTCGGCAACGTTGTGTGTTGCAACAGCGGCGCTGAGGTTTGTGAACAAGCCAAAATCGTTTTCCTGGCTGTCAAGCCACAAGACGTTTCTGCTCTTTTCGAGCAGATAAAGGAAGTGGATTTTACAGGTAAAGTTGTGGTCAGCACGATGGCAGGAATTTCCATAAAGGTTATAGAGGAAGAATTGAATGTAGAGAAAGTTGTACGAATTATGCCCAACATTCCGGGAATGATAGGCAAAGGTGTTACTGGAGTTAGCTTCTCATCAGCTGTTTCGAAAAATGAGAGGGATTTGGTTTTAGAGTTGCTTGGTGCTATTGGAAACACAGTTGAGGTCAAAGAAAGGGATTTCGCAGCGGTAACAGCATTGAGCGGAAGTGGTCCTGCATTTATTTTCGTAATTGTAGAGGCTTTGATAGATATTGGCCTTAAAATGGGGCTTTCTTATGATAAAGCGAGAGAGCTAATCCTCGACACCATCATCGGTTCTGTGGAACTCCTGAAAGTAAAAGGCAACCACCCGGGAGAGTTCCGCCACCTCGTGACATCGCCTTCGGGTACCACTATCGAAGGAATTTATTCCCTTGAAAGAGAGGGTTTACGGGGCACTATCATGAAAACCATTTTGGATACCTATATCAGAGCTGGAAAAATCAACGAGGAGATAGAAAAAAGTCTGTAAGTCATAGTTTGATTGTTTTCCCGGCTTTTAACTCCTCTACAATAACGGGTAGCTTTTCAGTAAAGGTTTTTATTGCCAGGTCTCCTGTGCAATGCCCTATGTAAAAGTTTTCCACATATAGTTCTTTGATTAATTGACAAACTTCTTCAATTTCAGAACGTGATTTGTATAATAGATGGAGACCTCCAACAACTGTTTTTATTTTTTTATGCCCGACGGCTTCCAGCAGTATGTTGCCAATTCCCCTATGAGAACAACCAGTGAACAAGGTTGCTTCGCCTTTTTCAACAACGATTAACCCAAGCTCGTCTTCAAAGAGATCACGAATCCTTTCCTCACCGCCCATCCGTTTGAATTTCACCGGGGGCCTTTCTGAAGTCCTGAAAGGAACTGCGGGAAGGAAGAAGATGTTTTCTTCTGGCGAGCTGAACTGACTGATTTCTTCAAAATTGGCACCAAGACTTTCATAATGTTTCTTGGCTTCGGGAGGCCCCGCACGCCTTAGGCCGCTGTATCGTGGCAAAAGACAACCCGGACCTGTGAAAACTTTTGTTTTTCCGGTGATTTTCAAAACTCTTTCAAGCCCACCAATGTGGTCATAATGCCCATGGCTTATAACCACAAAATCTATTTGACGCAGGTCGAGCCCCAATTTTTTTGCGTTTTTAAGCGCCACATCTGTGCTACCTGTGTCAAAGAGGATATGGTGTCTATCTGTTTCTATATACAGAGAAAGCCCGTGTTCAGCTTCGAAGCCTTCCAATGCCTTATCATTGCAAAGAACAGTAATTTTCATGTTCATCACCCCAATAGGCTGCTTCAGAATAAGCAACCCAGAGACATCTTTATATTATTAGCTTAGCACAGAAAAGCCGAAAAGCTCATTGTATATCGACGATTTTTCCGGGATTGAGGATGTTGTTAGGATCGAAAATCCTTTTTATACCCTTTATGAGGTTGATTTGGGGTTTATCGAGCACTATTGGGAGGTATTTTTTCCTTTTGAGACCGATACCGTGTTCGCCACTTATACAGCCTCCAAGCTCTTTTGTCAGTTCATATAAATTCTCCAGTGCTGGTTTTAAGTGATTGTTCCAATGATCAATAGAGCTTTCCCCCCTTATGAAGGTTATGTGCACATTGCCATCACCTGCATGACCAAAAGCTATGGTTTCAAGTTCGTGGCTACTCGCGATTTTCATCGCGCCTTTGAGCAATGCTGGTATGTTAGCTGTTGGTACCGAAACATCTTCCATGCAGTGCACAGGGCTATACACCATAAGAGCTTCTGCAATGGCTTTCCGCACTTTCCAGAGCTTTTCCCTGGTGTTCCTGTTATCCGCTACGAAAACTTCAAGCGCACCTTCTCTCAAGCAGATATCCCCGAGCTTTTCATATTCGTCTGCCACAGCTTCTTTGTCATTTCCCTCTATTTCAAGTATCAGGTGAGCACCGGCATCTGCATAAGGGAAGCTTACGTTCAGGAATTTGCACGCTAATTTTATTGAGGGATTATCCATGAATTCAAGCGATGAAGGCATTACGCCCGCATCTTTTATCAGCATGGGAACAGCCTTTATCGCAGTTTCCACTGATTTAAAAGGAGCGAGAAGCGCTACGGAAAATTTCGGTTTTGGCATCAATCTAAGTGTTATCTTTGTTACTATTCCTAGTGTTCCCTCAGAACCAACCATCAAATGTACCAGATCTAATCCTGTAACGTTTTTGACCATCTTACCACCAAAGTTCGTTATCTCTCCGGTTGGTAATACGACTTCAAGCCCGTATACATGAGCGCCAGTTGGCCCATATTTCAGCACTTTGTTTCCACCGGCGTTTTCTGCTATGTTGCCTCCTATTGTGGAGCTTTCACTGCTACAAGGGTCACCAGCGTAGAGCAAGCCGTATTTTTCAGCGACTTTTTGTATTTCACTGGTTATCATACCTGGTTCCACAGTTATCATAAGATTTGCTTCATCAAATTCCAGCAGTTTGTTCATTTTTTCCAGCGAAAGGACGATACCACCCTGTGCTGGAATCGCACCACCAGATAGCCCTGTCCCGGCACCCCTTGGGGTAATGGGGATTTTATACGTATTTGCAAGCTTCATTATTTGTGAAACCTCTTCAGTAGAAATCGGGAATAACACAGCACCGGGAACAATGCTTTGTAGCTCTGCGGTTTCATCGTGAGAGTATTTTTCCAGAAAGTCTTCCTCTGTTTTCACTCTATTACCAAGAATGTCCTTTAGCTTTTCATACAGTTCTTTGGGAATTTCCAACATCGGATATTTCCTCCTTGAGTGATGTCAGGGCGTTGTAGAGTGTTTCAAGTATTTCAACAGCGTCTCCAACAAGGCCTATGTCTGAATAGTCGAAAATGGGCGCGTTAATGTCCTTGTTAATGGCTATGATAACTTCAGATGTTTGCATACCGGCAACATGCTGAACCGCACCCGAAATACCTGCGGCTATGTATACTTTTGGTTTTACGGTATGACCACTTAACCCTACCTGGTTCTCGTGACCAATCCATTTAGAATCCACCAGAGGTCTCGAAGCTCCAACAGTGCCATTTAAAAGCCCTGCGAGTTTCTTTAAAAGTTCGAGATTCTCAGGTTTCCTTATGCCTTTTCCTCCAGAAATCACGATTTCGGCGTCTTGTATACTTTTTTGTTCTGCAGAGATTTCCTGGAATTCTACGAGTTTGGTTTTACTGGAGGTATTGATTAGTGGGATTATTTCATGGTAAATTCCCGTTTCTGAATATTTTTCGGCCAGGGGAGTGAAGGTTTTTGGCCTGACTGTTGCCATTTGTGGCTTGTGTTTTGGGGTCTTTATGGTGGCCATTATATTTCCACCAATGGCTGGTCTTGTCTGAAGCAACCTGCCATCTTTATCAATGTCAAGCCCTGTGCAATCCGCTGTTAACCCCGTTCTTAAAGAAGCTGCGAGCGCTGGCATTATCGTTCTCCCCGTTGTTGTTGCTGGTGCGAGTATTATTTCTGGGCTGAATCTTTCAGCGATGTTATTAAGCGTTTCGAGATAGCTAAGGTAATCAAACCTTTTGAATTTCTTATGAACTAAGTTCAAAATCACATCAGATCCCTGTTCAGATAATCTCTTTCTTTCTTCAGGGGTTAGGCTGCGATTCATTAAGGTGACGCAAGTAACCAACGTATCTGGCATCTTGAAAGCGAGTTCTCTGGCTTTGCCCAAAAGTTCATAGGTACTCGAGTGAAGAGTGCCTTTTCTTTTTTCAGCTATTACCCATATGTGCTTCTTCATGATTCTCCTCCAAGTAAGGTCTGAGAAGTTCGATCACTTTTCTTATCCCTTTTTCAAGCTCTTTCCCTTCGTATATCACTGCATCTCTGGCGATTTTCGGCGTCGAGACTTTTACAACTCTGGTTGGAGAACCTTTTAGGCCGACATTTGTGTCACTTAATTCCAAAAAGTCACAACCAAGAGTTTCTATTTCAAGTCTTCGCGCTTTTTTCTTCATGTTCAATGTGGGAAGCCTTGGTTCATTTACTTCTTTTGTAAGTGTTAAAAGACTTGGTAAATCAGATTTCCAGATCTCCTTGCCGTCTTCTACTTCACGCTCAACAACAATATGATAGTTGGTGATTTCTATGATTTTTGATATGTATGAAAATACAGGAACCCCCAAAAGTGCACCGATTTCCGGTCCCACTTGCCCTGTTTCACCGTCAACAGCTTTCTCACCAGCTAATATGAGGTCAAAAGGGC
>NZ_CEYIHJ010000032.1:1448-7243 GCF_982836095.1 Kosmotoga sp. | reverse complement strand
GAACTTTTTTAAAGCTTTTGAAAGAACGATAGCGGTGGCAAGTGTATCGGCACCCGCGAATCTGCGGTCACAGATCAGGTAAGCGTTATCTATTCCCATTGCAATTGCCTCTTTAAGGGCTTCTTCAGCAGCGGGTGGGCCCATAGAAAAAGCTATGATTGTTGCTTCCATGGATTCTTTTATTCTCAAAGATGCTTCTATAGCATGCAAATCCAGTGGATTGATGATGTTACCGGAGTCTTCTCTTATCATAGTTCCCGTCTCAGGATCGAGCTTAACCAAATCTGTGTCGGGAACTTGTTTTACAAGCACAGCGATTTTCATCTTTTCCTCCTTGAGTATTTATCATTGACCTTCACCAAGTGCTTTGTATAATTTTCCGCCTGCTTTTTCAAGTTTCCTTTTCGCTTTGTCTTTAGTAGAACCCGTGATAGCCATGTATATGGCTATTCGAGGACTTCTTCCAGAGACCTCGAAGAGTTCTTTTGCCCTTTCGTAATCGATACCCGTCGCAATTTGAATCATTTTAATTGCTCTTTCAGCCAATTTCCTGTTAGTTACCACAAGGTCAGTCATAAAATTTTTGTAGACTTTTCCCATTTCAATCATCGTTACCGTGCTTATCATATTCAATACCATCTTCTGAGCCGTTCCGGCTTTCATTCTAGTTGAGCCTGTGAGTACTTCTGGGCCAGTAACAACTTCTATGCTCACATCTGCGAACATGGCCACTTTGGGGTTCGGAACATTTGAAATAGCCACAGTACTCGCTCCGGTATTCTTCGCCTCTCTCAAAGCTGAAAGTACAAAAGGGGTTCTTCCGCTTGCTGTTATACCAATAACGGTGTCTATGGCGCTTAACCCAGCTTTTTTAAGTTCTTCAGCAGCGAATTCTTCTTTATCCTCCGCATCTTCTATGGGCGTTAGAAAGGCTTTTTCACCACCTGCCATGATAGCTTTGAAGGCTTTCTTTTCACCAAATGTGGGATATATTTCCGAAGCGTCTACAACACCAAGCCTCCCACTAGTCCCGGCTCCAACATATAAGACTTTTCCGCCTTTTTTTAGACTGGATAGTGTTAAGAGAATGGCATTTTCTATTCTTGGAATTTCTTTTTCAACGGCATAAGCTATTTTTTTATCTTCTTCATTGATAATTCGCAATTTTTCGGCAATGGGGACTCTGTCGATGTATTTGCTTTTTTCGTTGATACCTTCCGTGATCAAATGCTCCAACTCTTCTTTCACGTCAATCACTCCTGCATGGAAAGGGTTGTTTAATTACCTGTAAAGATGATATTTCTGCGCTATTTCCATAAAGCTTTTTTCTTCTTCTTTCCACAATTCTGCTATTTCTTCTCCGGTAACGCCTTTTTGAAGCAATACCTTATACTCTGAATTACCGATCAATCTGTCAAAATGGTTGAGACCTTTAGCGTCGTGATACACATGGTCCCATTCAAAGTGGTCAGGATGCAAAGTTATAAGAACGTGGATTAAATTCAAAGACAATTTCAAAGGATTTGCCTTTTCTCTGTCAGTGACATAAAATTCCAACCCATAACAGAGTTCATTCATATATTTCGCCGAGAAGGGAATAAAACTTCTCTCACGCATTTCTATACCTTCGTGGGGGAATTTTTCAAGCCTTTTTAGCAGCTCTTTCGAATCTATCCAGGGGGCACCTATATACTTGAAGGGATGCACTGTCCCACGCCCTACTGATACGTTCACACCTTCAAGGAGGCATAATCCTGTGTATAGAATTGTATGTTCAAGATCTGGTAAATTGGGTGAAGGAGTTGGCCATAGCAGACCAGTTTCATCGTAATAAAGCTTCCTTCTCCAGTTGTCCATTTCTACTATTTCGAGATCAACACCTATATTGAATTCGTTATTCAAATAATGAGCCAATTCTCCTATCGTAAGGCCGTATCGAACACTGAGGGCATACCCGCCTACAAAAGATTCGAAGCCTTTCCTGACTACAGGACCTTCTACTTTTCCCCCGAGGGGATTTGGTCTGTCGAGAACGATGATCTTTATACACTTTTCTGCACAGGCTTCCATGAGATAGCCAAGAGTGTAAATATAGGTGTAGTAGCGCAGTCCCACATCCTGTATGTCATATATCACCGCATCCAAGCCGTCAAGCATTTCTTGAGTGGGCTTTAGATGCGCTCCGTAGAGAGAATAAACAGGGAGGTTGTATCGTGGGTCCACGGAGTCCTTAACTTTTTCGCCATCTGCCACAGCTCCCCAAATCCCATGCTCTGGACCAAAGAGCTTTTTTATTTTGAACCCGCTTTTCAGAAGCTTTTCGAGATTAATTTCGAGTTTTGAAGTAACGCCGGAGGAGTTAGTCAACAATCCAAGATTCATCTTAGCGTATTTGGTTTTGTTATCGAGTATCTTTTCTATACCGGGTTTTACTTTCATTTTTTCACAACCTTATTTGATTGCTCCCTGAGTCATTCCGGCTATAAACTGCCTTGAAAAGATCAGGAACAAAATTATTGTTGGTGCTATGGCAAGCGTTAAACTCGTGAAAAGCAAGTTCCAGCGATTCGCATATTCGCCAAAGAAAATAGACACAGCAAGGGTAATTGTCGCCTTTGAACGATCATTTATAAATATGAGTGGGAAGAAGAAATCATTCCAGACGTTCACAAAGCTTACAATGGAGACAATGGAAATAGCTGGCTTTATGAGCGGTATGACCACATGCCTGTAAATCTGAAGAGGATTGGCCCCGTCTATTCTTGCAGCCTCGCTCAGCTCGTTGGGAACACCGTCTATGAAATTTTTCAGCAAGAACACCGAAAATGGTATGTTCACTGCGATGTATATTATTATCAGACCAAGGCGGCTGTTGGTTAAATTTATATTCCTAAGGAGCAGATAAATGGGGATAATCGCAAGCCTTGCCGGAAAAGCAAGGCCGAGCATTGAATACATAAAGAGAAAACGCCTGCCCCTGAATTCATACTTTGAGATTGCATAGGCAAAAAATGATGATATTATCACAATCCCCACAACCGCGCTTCCCGCGATAATGAGACTGTTGAGGTATCCCCTTCCTATTCCGGCTTGATTCCAGGCATCTATAATGTTCCTAAATGAAGGGTCTGTCGGGAGAGAAAAGGGTTTTAGGTATATATCACGCATACTCTTAAATGAATTGCTGATCATCATCAAAAAGGGGACAAGAACGAGCATGGTATAGATAAGTAAAAGAGTGTAAACGAGTATTTTTCCATATTTTGATAGTGTAAGCATATCAAGCGCTCCTTTGCCTTTTTTCAACAAGATAGACGTATAATATGGAAACAGGCATAATTATAGCGAATATGAATACTGTAATTGTTGCGCCAAGCCCCATATCGATTGCAGAGCTCCCCAAGCCGCCAAAAGCGGTTCGGTAGAAAAGCGTTCCAAGGACATCTGTTGAGCGATAAGGTCCGGCTTGAACACCCTCAAGTGCATATATCATGTCAAACACGTTGAAGCTCCAGATAAACAAAAGAATGGCCAATGTTCTTACAGTAGAAAATGAAAGAGGAAATATTATCCTCCAGATTATTTTCCAGTTGCTTGCGCCATCGATATAAGCAGCTTCCAACAACGAAGGGTTTATATCAAGAATAGCCGCAAGAAGTACTAGCACGTAAAAGCCGATATTTCTCCAGGCATTTACTAGTATAATAGTGGTTAACGCGGTAGACTCCTGGCCAAGCCATGACTGTGCGAGACCACCAAGCCCTATGAGCTTCAAGAATTGGTTCACAAGACCTACCTGCGGGTTTAAATACAGGCTCCACATGAAGCCAACCAACACCAGTGGAATCATATTGGGAATATAGACAATGTTTCTGAACATTCTGGCACCTTTTATCTTGCTGGCAAGCATTAGCGCAATGAAAAAACCCACGCCGATTTCTATTAAGGCAGCGAGGAAATAAAAATACACATTATGCCAAAAAGCATTGAACACTTCGTTCCTGAAAGAACCAGCCGAGAAAACCTTCCTGAAATTATCCAGACCAACAAATGTCTTTTTCCCAACTCCCGGCCAACTATATAAGCTAAGGAACAAGCTGTTGATGAGCGGATATACAATGAACAGTGTATACAATATAAGGGCGGGCAAAACAAATAAAAGAAGATACCTTTTTGCCAGTTTCATTCTGCACTCCTTAGAAAATCCCCTTCCCCTTTGAAGGGAAGGGGAGTATTAAAAAGATCACTTCTTCATTAGAGGTTCATACCACTGAGAAATGGCGTCCTGAGCATTTCTTGCAAGCTCCTCAGGTGTTATTTTCCCAGAGTACATTGCTTGCATTCCAGGGCTGAGGACATCTGTGTAAAGTGAGGGTTTTTGTGTGACAAACACGGAACCTACCCAGTAAACGTAAGGGGATGCGTGGTTGTTGTATGTATCGACCGCGACTTTCAGTATATCAAGATCCGGGAGCTGTGCACCGCTAACAGCGGGAATGTTGTAAGTGACATTGGAGAAAATCGTACCGAATTCAGGAGTCGCACAGAATTCGAGAACTTTCAGAGAATCTTCACGGTTCTTTACATTAGAAGTGAGGGCAATGGCACCATCCATATAGGTATAAGCATAAGGTTCCTGACATTCGTTGGCAGGAGGAACCATGAAATAGCCAACTCTTAAATCAGGGTTGAGCTCGTGCCAGGTTTGATAACCCCAAATACCGTAGAACACCATTGCGGCTTGGCCAAAGGCAAAAGCTGCGTTAAGGTCGCTTGTAGAATTTCCCATAAACCCTTTTTGATAGTACTTTTTCAGGTCGTTTAGCTTCCTGTTTAGATCCACGAATTTAACATCGAGGAAGCAGGTTTTTCCTTCTGTAAGGTCTTTGATCCATTCAGGGCCAAGAACGCTAACACCACACATCGCATGCTGCATGGTCAATGCCCAGGCTTCTTTTCCTGGTACGAAGAAGGGAGTAATGCCGTTTTTCTGAATAGTATCGGCAACTTCAACGAGTTCATCCCAGGTTTTTGGAATGGAGAGGCCAAACTGATCGAAATAGTCTTTATTATAGAAAATTCCCACAACTTGAACAGCAAACGGAACCCCGTAAACTTTTCCACCAGAAGTAACGGAGTTCAAAACTGCCTGTGGGAAATGGCTAAGGTCAAAATCATTCGGGAGTGGTAAATACAGCCCATTGTCTATCAAAGTCTGGGTTCGGCCACCGGGAAGCCTTCGTGAATAAACCAGATCAGGCCCAGTTCCCGTTTGAAGAGCCAGATTTACCTTGGCATCATATTCCGTGGGAGCATAAGCTGTAAAGTTAATCTTGATATCATAGCCTTGAGCTCTGAGTCTTGATTCAACTTGTTTCCAAACATCTGCGTCCTGGCTTCTCCAGCTCCAGATATTAACTACGCCAGAAAACGCTATAGCTGAAAGCAGGACAACTAAAGAAATCAGAAGAACGGAACGTAATTTCATGTAACTCACCCCTTTTTGTATGAAGTAAAGAACAGGTACAAATACAATTTTGAAGTCGATTAATTATACAAACATGTATTGCATTACTCCAAGATAAATTAGCGCCGATTACACGTGTTTAATGGAAGTGAAAGAGAAATATATCCATTTACCGAGAATAATTATATCGAGATATGTATATTCATATTGCTTATGATAATACAAATTACAGCGGTTGGGTAAATTCCACAATCCAGATTATAGCTGGATGCGGAGATGGTATCTGTAATAATGGAGAAACATGTTCAACATGTTCAACAGACTGCGG
>NZ_CEYIHJ010000032.1:0-1438 GCF_982836095.1 Kosmotoga sp. | reverse complement strand
TGATAATACAAATATTTGAATTAGTTTTTAGCTTTTAATCTTTGGAAGAGTTCTTTTGCAATATAAGAATCTGTCCTGTCGTTGAAAATTTGTAGCTCATATTTGGAGAATTTTTCTGTAATCTTTTGAGTATATAGAGCAGATTTGAAGCAACCGCCACTAAGCACTATCCTCGAGGCTCCTGTTTTTTTTAAAATCAAGCTGATCATTTTTGAGAGCAGCTCAGTGGCTTCATTGAGTAGTTTGAGAACCAAAGGCGTGGGATTCATCAATGCGATTTTGGTGAAGGAGGCTATCTTTGCTTTGAAATCTTTCACCATTTGCAAATTTGCAAGGGATTCAAGATTTTTCACGCCAAAGTGATTCAACAGCATTTCAAATGCAGAGTCATATGAGACGAGGTCATCACGATATTTTAAGGCGTATGCGATGAGTTCTTTAGATATCCAGAAAGCGCTCCCTTCATCACTGAAAAGATGCCCCCATCCCCCTGCTCTGAAAGGAACCCCTTCAGGATTTTTCCCATATACTACGGAGCCGGTCCCTGAAATAACCACAACACCAGGGCCAGCAGGAAAACAAGAGCGATAAATCCCCTCAATATCTGGAATTATTTCTTTATAAGCATTTGGAAATACCTCATTCAAGGCTTTCGTAAGAATCTGCTCTCTTACAGAATCACCTGCACCCGAAAAAGAAGCTACCACAGCCTGTGGAATGCCGAGTTGTGATTTTAGCTCATTAAGTGTATTTAAGAGACTTTGATAGTCAACTACCGAAAGATTTGAGCTAAAGGAGAGCAGTGCTTTTTCCAAGGCTACACCATCGTACACGGAAGCGCTAATATTCGTGCCGCCGCCATCGATTCCCATGATCTTCATTTTCATAAAGATTTTCTCACGACCTTTAACTTGTATTTGTCTCCTCTATAAATAGATTCCACGTATTCAAGGCAGGAACCGTCAGCTGTATATGTATGCCGATGCCTTAATATGCCATATGCTCCTTCATCGGTCTCAAGGTATTTTGCTTCCGACTCTGTTAATTTGGCAATTTCGATGATTTCGACAGCGTGATCAAACCTGATACCAAATTCCTCTTTCAAGACCCTGTAAAGTGACTCATTTGACATATCCATTTTTATAATGTTCAGAACTCTTATGTCCACCAGAGGGTTTAGATAGCATTTTTCTATTGCCATAGGTTGATCATCGAGGAACCGCACCCTTTCAAGTAATACCACCATGCCTTTGTGTGGCAATTTAAAGGCATCCATTACTTCTGGAGGCGGAAATATAATTTCGTTCTTCAAAACAAGGGACTTTGTCTTATGGCCTTCGCTTACCGCTTCTTCTGTAAATCCCGCAAGGGTGCTTAATTGTTCTTCGCGTTTCCTTTCTTCTACGAATGTGCCTTTGCCTTTCCTTGCAACAAGGAG
>NZ_CEYIHJ010000031.1:0-14665 GCF_982836095.1 Kosmotoga sp. | reverse complement strand
TGATATTCCTCCTTTTTTTGCTCTACCGCGTAACTCGAAAAGTAAATATTAAAAGCACTTCCATAATTAACAGAATAGAACGCATTCCAGAGCTGAGTACAGCCAAATTGACAATCACTCAAGTTTATGAAACAGAAAAGAAAAGCATGCTCCCAGGATTGTCTGGAAAATACACGATGATAATTCCGGTTACCGTGAGGGGAATAATGAATCTTTCAAAACTTTCTGACGAAAATCTTGAAGTGAACGATTCCAATGGTATAAGACGAATTAAAATCAAACTTCCCTTACCTTATTTGGAAATCACAGTTCTTATAGAGCAATTTGCGGAACTCAAGGTAATTAACGAAAGCGGCATGCTCATTCGGCTTTTTGGGAAAAAGGATATGCTGAGTTTTCTCAAGAATAACGCTGACGAAATAAGAAATAAAGTAATAGAGGAATCTACAAAAACCGGACTCATTGAAATCGCCAAAGATGGTGCCCGGAACTTCTTCCGGGGGTTGTTGCTGGGTATGGGTTTCGACGAGGCGATAATTTACTTTCAGGAAAGCCCTCTTGATGAGCATGTAAGCCCATTAAAGATTGAAGAACGGGTTTGAGATAACACCCGTTAAAATCTTTTCGCAGGTGCTATACTATTTTTGATTGATATAGCACACTAAAAGTGCAATTTTAGGAGGAAAAGTATGTCATATTTAAAGAAATTTCTTGATCAAGAAGTTGTCCCCGCTCTTGGCTGTACCGAACCAGCGGCAGTTGCTCTTGTTGTGGCAAAAGTAAAAGAGCTTTTCAATGATGCAAAGGATCTGGAGGTTGAAGTGAAAGTAAGTACAAACGTGTTCAAGAATGGCATGTATGTGGGTATCCCCGGACTTGATGGTGAGAAGGGGAATCAATTGGCAGCTGCCCTTTCCTTGCTTTGTGGCAAGTCCAGGTATGGGCTTGAAGCCCTGAAAGATTGTTCACCGGAGTACAGCAACATGGCAAAGGAACTCATTAAAAATGGCAGGGTAAAAGTAACCTGCATTACCGACAAAGATGGAGTCTACCTTGAAGCCCATGCCAGGAACAAGTCTCACCAGGGATATTGCATAATAGAAGGCCATCACGATATGATAACCGAGATTGGTTTTGACGGCAAAGTTGTTTTCAAAAAAGACGTCTCCACTGAAGCTCTTATTCCAGCCCCTGAAAGCATCGACGAAATTTTCGAATTGGCTGAAGCTGCTTCTCCTGAAGAATTAAAAAAGGCTTACAAAAGCTATGAACTAAATAAAGACATGGCCGAGTTTGCACTGGGCAAAAGGAGATATACCTGTCTTGGTGCTGAAAATTCTATTGAATCGAAAATAAGGCGTTATTGTATTGAAGCTTCCGGTGCCCGGATGTCAGGGGTAAAAAAGCCCATTATGAGCACAGGTGGTAGCGGAAATCAGGGAATTGCTACTACAATTCCTGTAGGGCTTGTCGGAGAGAAAATTAAGGCAAGCCGCGAAAAAGTTTCAAAGGCTCTTATTCTGTCTCATTTATTCGTTAGTTATATTAAAGCAAGGCTCGGACGATTAACCCCCACCTGCGGTGCAGCCAATGCAGCTGCCCCAGCAGCGGCAGCTGGAATAACCTATCTCCTCGACGGTTCAAAAGAGCAAATCATCAATGCGGCTCAAACAGTTCTCGCTGGTGCCACTGGCATGCTCTGTGATGGGGCAAAAGAGAGCTGTGCTTTCAAAGTGGGGTTCAGTGGAAGTCTTGCCTTCAGTTCCGCTCTTCTCGCACTTGAAGGCAGGGGAGTTAAAAACAACCAGGGGCTGGTGGGAGAATCTATTGAGGAAACTCTTAAAAATATCAAAACTGTCAGCACTGCAGGAATGCCAGATATTGAAAATGTCATAATAAACCTCATAGCAAAATAGTGATTCTAATTTTATTTTAATTCCTCCCTATTAGTCTTAGGTTAGGGAGGTGAGATTATGAAGAAAAATATTTTATGGCTTCTTATCGTTTTGGTAGCTTTTGTCATTTCAGGTTGTTTCCTTTTCCCATTTAATGAGAGTGGAAGTATGAGCGTGCTTTTAACTGATGCCGTGGCGAACATCGACGATTTGGAACGCCTTGATGTGCAAATTGATGCGGTGGTACTCAAAACGGATGATACAACTTTGGTTGTGACAGATGAAAGTACCGTTGTAAACATACTTGAACTTGTTGGTGATGAAATCACACTTGCTACTGTTGACGGAACAGGAGTATATGACCAATTACGCTTTTACGTAGGTCAAGCTACGGCTACGATCAGAGGTGAAGAATATCCCATAGAAGTCAGTTCTAACAGTTTCAAGTACAACTTCAAGGAGCCTCTTGTTTTTTCAAAAGATGCAACACTGGTTTTGGATTTCGACCTTTCTAAATCCCTCAAAGTTCAGGGTAGATGGGATCCGGAGAATGTTGGCAAATTACACATGACACCTGTTATAAATATGCGCCATGGTGAGCTCTATGATGTAGAAGGAGTAGTTACCCCTCATGCGACACCCATGCTGGTCGCACTTTTCACTGAAAGCGATGACGATGACGAAGTGTTAACAACATTTACCCATCGTGAAAATCCAAAATGGGAAAATGGAGAATTCAGGTTCCCAAAAGTAAGGGCAGGAGATTACATCTTAAAAGTCTATAATGACTACTACACCGATGATGCGTCAGAGTTTGACATAGAAGATCTAACACCAGTAGCTACAAGGTCAATAACCGTTCCTGTTGGCTATATAGAAATTGACCTTAGCAAATGATGTTGAAAGGGAGGGGGACCTCCCCCTCTTTTGAGGTGATTTTATGAAATTCATCGTTTTGATACTGTTGATGTTTTTGCCATGTGCCTTCTTTGCAGGGGCAGGCCTTGACATTGAGAAAGCATATGAAATAATAGAATCTGTTCAGCCGGATATCACACCTGAAACGAGTATTTTAGATGTAATTTTAAAACTAACTGAGAACAACACAAAAGACATTTATGCCATATATTCCAATGACGAAGGAAATTGGTGTGTAATCACAGAAAATGCTTCCATGACCCTCGACGGCACAACGCTTTCTCTTCTTGCTTCTGAAACTTTAACACAGCCTTACGATGGAAAGCCAAAAGTTTCTATAACTGATGCTCTTTCACTTATTTTCCTTTCAGAAACAGGTGAGCCTCAGGCTATATTTTTGGAGGAAGTGAACACCCAATTAACGTGGCAGATACTGGCCGAGAATTCAATTGTGACTGTTGACTCCATTACGCCCGCGATACTGAAAAGAGAAGGACGCGAAGCAAAATTGAGGGAAATACACGAAAAGCTCATTACCCATGAGAAAAAAGAACACCCTGAAAAGCCGGTAACTCCTTCATCCAAAAAACCAGCAAAACCGCCTAAAAAAGGAAAAGAAGGTAATAAAAATTGAAAATCCTCGTTGTAGAAGATAACCAAAAATTAGCAGAAAATATCAAAGAGGGATTCGAAGCGCATAATTATCTTGTAGATCTTGCTTTTACTGGAGAAGATGGGCTCGAACTTGCACAGGTTATGGATTACGATGTCGTAATACTCGATATATTGCTTCCGGATTTCTCGGGTTTTGAGTTTTGCGCTGCACTGAGAAAAGAGAAGGCAACCCCAATACTAATGTTAACCGCATTAGGCGATATTGAAAGCAAGTTAAAAGGTTTTTCAGTAGGGGCAGACGACTATCTTCCAAAGCCATTCGACTTTAGAGAATTACTCGTACGTGTAGAAGCCCTCATACGGAGAGAGCAATCTTCGAAAAGGGAAATTTTAAAATATCGCGAATTGGAGATGGATCTCAAAAAGCGGGAAACACGCATTGAAGGCAATACTATAAAGCTAAGTGCGAGAGAGTTTGGTATACTGGAGCTTCTCATGCGGTTTCCGGGTGTTGTTTTCAGCCGGGAACAGATAATCAATAAAGTCTGGGAAAGCCATTATGAGCCTAGAAGCAATATCGTGGATGTTTATATCCTCTACCTCAGAAACAAGCTTAAGCCTTTTGGCTATGATATATTTATAGAAACTGTGGCAAGAATGGGATACCGTCTTAAAAAACTCGATGGTGATGGCTATGATGAGCGTTAAAAGGAAAATCAACTTGCTGTACCTAGCAACTTATGTTCCCCTGATTTTGCTGCTTATTTTTCTACTGATATTCTACGTTTATCGCTGGAAAAAAAGTGAAATAGATTCTGGAATAATTGCTTTCTACAATGATTTGTACAGAATATACACCCAAAAAATCCCGGGAAGCGCTTTTCTGAGTCTGCCAGGTAGTGATAAGATGGCCTTTGAGATTTATAAGAACGGTAAACTCGTGAGCAGCTTTCATGTATCACCCGGTAGCTTTTTTGGGCTTCAAGAGAAAAATTCAGCAGGTTTTGCAAATATCGAAGAATACAGAGTGTACGTCAGGAATTTGAAAATTAATGATGACCTAGTTTCCTTTGTTGTTGCGCGAAATATCGCTTCAGAGCTTAGATTTTTCAAATTCTTCTTCTTATTTCTCTTCTCCGGAACCGGTGTGGTTATCATGCTCATATGGCTTTTTGGAGAAAAAATTACTGGAAAGCTTCTCAATCCCGTTGGCCAAATTGGTATGATTTTACAGGAAATTAGCAAAGAGGGTATACTAAACAGGAGAATCGATGTAAAAAAAACAGGTGAAGAAATATCAAAACTTGAAAAGGCGGTTAACATGTCTCTTGATAAAATTGAAGAGCTCATCAATGAAATAGAAACAATCTCGCTGAATATTGCTCATGAATTGAGGACTCCACTCGCCGTCGCCAAATCTTCACTCGAAGTTGCCTTGTTCAATGCAAAAGAACCATCTGACTTTATAAAAAGCATAACTAATAGTGTAGAAGAGCTTAACAGGGTGATAGAGTTATCAAACGCACTTCTTTATATCTCGAAATTGGAAAGGGGTAGCTATACATTCGAAAAGATCGACCTTTCAGATCTGGTAGCTAGAGTTGTCGAAAAATACATGACAATCCACAAGAACCTGGAATTTCAGCTTGAATTTGAGCCAACGGTGACCTTTTCAGGCAATGAAATGTTGCTCGAATCTGCTATTTCCTGTCTTATAGATAATGCATGCAAAAACGCCACCGATAAGAGTGTGAAAATTGCACTCAAGCATTCAGAAGATAAAATCGAAGTGCTTATTTCCAACAATGGTATTCCTATACCAAAGGAACTGCGAAGTAGAATTTTTGACAAATTCGCAACTACCGACAAACAAAGCAGAGGAATTGGCCTTGGATTGTACATAAGCTCAAAAATTGTCAGTTTTCATCATGGAATGATTCGTTATGAATATGAAAATGGAAATAACGTTTTTAGGTTAATACTTCCGATGTCTTTGACATGACTTCCCGTTGCGCTATTATTTAAACGGGGTGATTTTATGAGAAAGATCAGCTGGAAGGATTTGAAACTGAATATCCGACTGCCCCGCTCCATTGATAAGGCGAGTTGCTTACCAGAATTGGAAAAGTTTATCGGTCAGGAACGGGCTCTTGAAGCCCTCGAAGTTGGTATTAGAATGAGCAGCATGGGTTTTAATATCTTTGTCTCCGGCTTGACTAACACTGGCCGTAGAACATTCGTAAGGAAATTCCTTACCAGCAAAATAAAGGATGGACGTGTTTCCAAAGACTGGTTGTATGTTTACAACTTCAACGACCCCCGATCACCGAATGTGATTTCCACTCCAGCAGGTTTGGGTTGGAAATTGAAGAATGATCTCGAAAGTTTTGTTGAAATAATGGTCACATCGGTAAAAGAGGCTTTTCAAAGTGACGACTACCAGAAAAAAGCAAACGCACTCCAGAGTGAAAATAACGAGCGAAAGAACAGCTTACTAAAAGAGCTCGTCGATAAGGCACGAGAAGAACAATATCTTGTCCAGATAAATCAAGCGGGTGTTGCTACAATTCCCCTATGGAATGATAAGCCACTTACGCAGGAAGTATATGACGCCCTGCCTGATGAATACCGTAAGGAGATTGAAAAACACGGCGAAAAGGTGAGAGAACTCGTCAACTCTTACATTCTCGAATTACGAAAGCTGGAAAGAGAATATGGCGACAAATTAAAAGAATTGAATAGACAGGTGGCTACTTTTGCCATCGAAGGGCATCTCTCAGAGCTGAAGAAAAAATACAAAGACAACATCGAAGTTACGGATTTTTTTGAAAGACTCAAAAAAGATATACTGGATAATCTCGCTTATTTCTTCAACGAAAATCCCGATGCCATGACCTTTTTCAAAAGGCGATATGCGGTAAATCTCTTTGTTGACAATTCTAAGAGCACGGGCAGACCTATTATCGAGGAGATGAATGCAACCTATTCAAATCTCTTTGGAAGAATTGAGTATGTAGCCAAGATGGGTATGCTCGATACTGACCACACAATGATACGAGCTGGCGCTATTCATCGCGCGAATGGTGGCTATCTCATTCTTGATGCGAAAAACGTTCTCAGTGAACCTTATGTATGGAACACGCTGAAGCAAGTTTTGTTCAATGGCAATTTGAGAATAGAAAATCTGGAACATCGCCTTGGGTTTGTTTCCACCGTGTCCCTGAAACCAGAGCCTATCCCTATAGATGTCAAGGTCATTCTCATCGGTGAACCATGGATTTATCAGCTTCTTACCGCTTATGATCCTGATTTTAAGAAACTCTTTAAGATAAAAGCCGAATTCGACTGGGAAATGGATTTCAATTCTGAATCAGCCGAGAAGTTCTGCCGTTTTGTCCACTCCATTGCTTCAGAAAGTTCTTTACTGGACTTCGATCGTTTAGCGCTCAAAGAAATAATAAAAAAAGCCATCTTGTTATCTGGTAATAGAAAAAAGCTCTCCATAAGATTCGGTACGTTGAAGCAATTACTTGAAGAGAGTTCTGAACTTGCGAAAATCGAAGGTGCCGCGGTTGTAAGCAGGAAATATATAGAAAAAGCATGGAATGGTATGAGAAGACGTGTCTCCCTTTACAGGGATAAAGTCGAGGAAGAATTTGAAAGATCGACTTTGTATGTTGATACGAAAGGAAAAGCCGTAGGTGAAGTCAACGGACTAACCGTCGTTGAAACTGAAGATCTGAGTTTCGGAATTCCTGTAAAAATAACAGCCAAAGTTAGCCCTGGCAGTGAAGGCATTGTGGACATTCAGCGTGAAGCAGGTCTAAGCGGTAAAATCCACACAAAGGCTTCACTGATTGTGCAGGGATATCTCCATGCCCGATATGCTCAACTGCATCCCCTTAGCCTTAACGCATATGTCTCTTTCGAGCAGGTTTACAGCATGGTTGAAGGCGACAGCGCTTCGGTAGCTGAGGTGGTGGCACTCCTTTCGGCAATCTCCGGAATTCCCCTGAAACAGAGCATTGCAGTAACCGGTTCTATAAATCAAAATGGCCGCGTACAACCAGTGGGAGGCGTTCCACAAAAAATCGAAGGCTTTTTCAGGCTTTGCAAAATAAAGGGATTCAACGGCGAACAGGGCGTAATTATTCCGCGAAGTAACCTGGACAATTTGGTATTGCCTGACAACATCATCGCGGCTGTTAAAAACGGGCTCTTCCACATCTGGACTGTGGAAACGGTAGATGAAGCCCTGGAACTGCTTTCAGGGAAAAAAGCTGGTTCTATGAATAAAAATGGACTTTATCCAAAAGGAACCTTTAATAAAGCCGTTTGTGATAAGCTGGAAAAGTTTTATAAAATTGCCCAATCTGCCATCGAAGGTAGAAAGAAGAAAAAATAAAGCTGCCTTCCGGCAGCTTTTTCTTTCACCAACCCTGTATTTCCCTCATATACAGTATATAACCTTTTACATAAGAAGCTACCTTTGAAAGCAACTCAATGGTTAACTCATCGAGTTTTGAGGTATCTTTGGTAGCCACCAATTTGTCAAGATACTCCTTTGAGGCAAAGTCCATACTACCACTTTCCAAATCTTCTCCCATGAGTTTCTTCATTTCATAGTACACCTTTGGGAGCTTTCCACGGGCATATCTTCTTAGTTTTAATGCATCTCTGCGTGGATCTTTTATCTTAACAGGTTCGGCATTTTTAATGGCTTCGACAAGAGGTTCGTAGCCTGTCCATAGCCTGTAGCCACCGTAGAAGTCATAAGCGTAGTGATAATGAGTGAAGGCAACATACCACTTATCAAAATTGAAAATGAGTTTAAAGAGCTCACAAGTGGGGGCCGGGAAAGTATGGTAAGGCATCCCAATATCCTCGAGGTAATGAATCGCTCGTGCCATGAACCTATAAGCCCAGTAAGGGTCGTTCATATCCCATACTTTTGTCGAAAGTTCTGAAAAATATTCCACACTTTTCGATACTTCACCGAGCCTTATAAACAGCAATCGATATTCCATATGTCGCCAACCCTGGCTGCCACCCGTTAATTTTTGCATTGAGTTCAAATCGAGGTCTTGGTCCATGCCCAGGTCGGGTTCATAAGAATACACTGAGAGTATCTGCCACAGCGGTGCGGTATTATCCACCGGTTTCTGATTCTGAAATACCGGCATGAAGAGGTCATCGTCCTCCCAGGGATTGTACTCCTGTCCGAGATAATCGTTGAAATTTGCTTTCTCCATGTTATACCCACGGGAGTCAATATTCTCATAAGTGTACGGTGTTATTGGTACCCTGATGTTCGCTATATCTGGCATAGTTGAAATGATGTAATAGGTCAACGCATCGTGGCCAGACCAAGCAAATGCAGTAAAAGCCAAAAGCAACAAGAAAACCGTGAAAAACTTTTTCATTAGACTTCCCCCCTCTTAAGATTTTATTTTAGCATTTATCATGTGACAATCCAAAATAACATTTCTCTTTCCCAGACTCTTCCCATTCATTGGAACTGTTAACACTTAATAATAGAATGGATTGAGGTGATTACATGAACTCCAGCTGGAGAAACCAGTATCTTGAAGATCTGCCGGGCCCTATGTCAAAAACGTACTCGAAGCTTTTTAGCGATGAAACCTTGAAAGACTACTTGATCCATTTTGTTGCAACACTTGAGGACAACGCTGTCATACTTGATATTGATTGTTCTGGCTGCGGCTTTTGGAAATTTTTGCGTGAAAATGGCATTAAAATCATTGGAATATCTGATAGCAGATGCAAATCAGTAAAACTTTCAGATAGAGGCATAAGAATCTTGCACATGGCTTTTACCGATATATCTTTTATAGGCATTTTCGGCGGGTTTCTGCTCTTGTTCGTACCAAATCTCCTTCCTCCAGATTTAAATCTGGATATTCTCAATAAAGCGCATTTAGCCTTAAGAATTGGCGGAAAAGGGCTGATTGCTCTTGAAATCGAAAACAGCGGTTCGGTATCAACTGCCATAAAGGATGAGCTTTCCAAAAAGCACCCGGCTTTGGAAGGGGACAGACTTGTAAATGATAAGTACCGGTTTGTACCGACAATCTCTGCTGTAAAGAACCTTATACGCCTTAGCGAATTTCATCTGATAAAGTACACAGTAAAATCCGGAAAAGCCTTTTTCCTCGTGAGAAAATAGCTGCCTTTTTTGTTTTCGCTTCACTGCTTCACAAATCAAACCATTGATGTAATAATTTACTTAAGCATGATAATCAGGGGGTATTGAATGTCAAAAAAAAGCGTAGTTTTTGGCAGTATTCTCAGAAAGTTTAAGGACGATCCCGCGAGGTTCAGGGGAATTTTAAAAGCCGGGATGGGGTTGGAAACCCTTAGAAGGAAAAAATTCTCCGATAAAAACAGGCCGGCTTTCATCAATACGATAAATCATCTGGCGGTTTTAGAAGTCTTCAAGGCTTTGAAGGGCAATAATGTGGCCTGGGTTAACCTTCTCGCGCCTTCTGAATTGCTTCTTGCAACCGGGATGAGCCCTGTATCAGCGGAAGGTATAAGTGGAACTATGTCTTCAATGCATCTTGAAGACCTCCCATTAAGCCTTGCTTCAAGCAATGGCATCTCCAGCAGTCTATGCACCTTTCACAGAACTTCTATTGGCACTGCTTTTTGGAAGGTTTTTCCAAAGCCAGACATCGTTGTTACCACCACAATTTTGTGTGATGGAAATGCAGGAAGCTTTTATAAGATTGCGAAATCCTATGGAGCTCCCTTTTTTTTAATAGATGTGCCCAGGGGAAGGAAACCAGAATATGTGCCATATGTAGAGCGGCAACTCTATCAGCTAATAGAATTAATTGAAGAAATCACCGCAAGAAAATTCCCCTTCGATAAATTAGCGCAGCATTTAGAGTGGGAAAAGCAGACTGTTGAAAATTTATATCGCGCAAGAAAACTATTGATCTCAAAATCTATCCCTATGCACCTATATGAGCAGATGAATGCCCTCTATGTTATGCACACTCTTGCCGGCACAAAGGAACTGCTAACAGCTTCACAGGAGCTGATTAGAGATCTGGAAGCTTCGCAAACTTCGCCTGATATCAGGCTACTCTGGCTCCATATCCCACCTTATTATGACAATGCGCTTTTCGAAACATTTTCACCAACAGGGAAAACCTGGGTCGTTACCGACGAGCTGTGGTGGGACTGGTTGTATCCTGTAAGACCAGAAGATCCTATAAAATCACTTGCTGAGAAGCTTGTGTTCAACATAGAAGCCGGCAGTGTCCAGGAGCGGGGGGAATTCCTGATAAATCTCGCCCGAGAACTGAACGTTTCAGGTGCCATTCACTTTTCTCATTGGGGATGTCGTCAATCAAGTGGAGGCGCTGGGTATCTAAAAAGCGTATTCAGTCAGGAAAAGATCCCATTTTTAGAATTGACCGGCGATTGCGTGGATCATAACTCGGAAAGTGCAGGTCAACTCAAGACAAGGGTGAGTGCTTTTCTTGAGATTCTGGGGGTGAAAGAGTGATCTACTATGCCTGCAGTTACGTTCCTTTGGAGATATTGCTCGCCAGCAAACTCCCATTTGCGAAAATAGATAGCGTTGATTATACCGAAGATCCATTAGTGCACAGAAATCTATGTGGTTATTGTAAAACAACCTTTGAATCACTTAAAGCCATGAATGATGAAGATCTTTTTATTGCCGTTGATTCTTGCGATGCTATGCGGAGAATAAACGACCTGGCACGGGATTTTTCAAAGGCCAGGATCATTCAGTTGAGACTTCCATGGAAACGCGACGATGAATCAAAAAATTTTTACAGGGATCAACTGGCGAATTTACTTGAGGTGTTATCCTTGGTAAGAGGAAGTTCCATAACACTCGAAGAGCTAAAAGAAGGTATAAAAAGGTTCAACGACTTAAAAGATTATCTGTGGCAGTTGCATCGAGAAAACCTCAAATACAACGAGATTCAAAAGGCCATAGATTTTGCCAATTCCGGGAAAAGATATCAGCCATCTTTAAAATACATTAGAAAGGGCGTTCCACGCCTGGCAGTAGTAGGTGGGATAATAAAAGACAGGGAATTTTTGAAGATGATAGAGGATATTGGCGCAGAACTCGTGTTAAATGAAACTTGTGGTGGAATGAGAGGCTTTACCGGTGAAGCATTTTCAGCTTCTGATCCACTTTATGAAATAGCCACCCGTTTAATACAGCGCCGTGTGCCTTGTGGTCGTTTTGTAGATATTGAAAGCGGCACTTCCCCATTGCAGAAAATCCTCCTGTCTCAGAAGCCCGAAGGAGTGATAAAGTTGAATCAAAAGTTCTGCGATTTTTTCGACGACTATCCTGTCCCGAAAGAAATTCCCTCTATATCGCTGGAGATAGATTTCCCATTGAGCTCCCTAGGGCAGTTGTCCACGAGAATAGGTGCTTTTGTCGAAAAGCTCAGAAAAGGAATAGCAGGGGCAATCAGCAGGAAATCCAAAGGAAAGTATTTTCTTGGTGTGGATTCGGGTTCAACAACAACTAACTTAGTGGTCATCAACGACAGTGAAGAAATACTTCTCTGGAAAATAGCCCCTACCGGTATAAATGGCAGTGTAACCGCTCATAAATTGTTGAAGGAAGCGCAAGAAGAAATGAACTTCACAGCCGATGACATCGCCTATTGCGTCGCCACAGGGTATGGGCGTGATATTGTGGATTTCGCCAATGAAACCGTAACCGAAATAACCTGTCATGCCAAAGGCGCGAGGACATTATTTCCCCATGCACAATGCATTATCGACATTGGCGGGCAGGATAGCAAGGTTATACGGCTTGATGAAAAGGGAAGTGTGGTGGATTTTAGCATGAACGATAAGTGCGCCGCAGGCACCGGGCGCTTTCTCGAAGTGATGTCGCGCGTACTCGAAAAAGACCTGGACGCCATGGCAGCTGCCGCTGAAAGAGCTCGCAAAAAACTATCGATTAGTTCAATGTGCACGGTCTTTGCTGAATCTGAAGTGGTTTCACTGATAGGAAAAGGAGAATCAATAAATGATATATCTGCTGGCCTTTTCAGATCGATATCAAAGCGTATAGTCGCCATGTACAAAAGAGTAAAGGGACAACCACCGGTGGTTTTCACAGGCGGAGTTGCCCGAAATAGTGGCATCGTGAAAACTCTTCAGGAAGAGCTTGGGGTTAAATTTCTCATCCCCAAAATACCGGATATTGTCGGTGCTTATGGGGCAGCTATTATTGGAAAAGAAAAGGTGGTTAAATGAACACCCTAAAACTAAAAATATCTCCAGAGTTGCCAGAAATGGATAAAATCGCCCGTGCGGCTGAATTTATAAAGAATGGTGAGCTGGTAGCCTTTCCCACTGAGACAGTCTATGGTCTTGGAGCAAATGCTCTAAATCCCGATGCTGTAAAGAAGATTTTTCAAGCCAAAGGAAGGCCTCAGGATAATCCGCTGATTGTGCATGTTTCCTCTCTAGAAATGGCACAAAATCTCGTGGTTGAAGACATAAATGCTTATGAGATTGCCCATCGTTTGTGGCCGGGACCAGTTACACTCATTTTTCACAAAAGACGTTCAATTCCCGATGTTGTCACCGCCAATTTGCAGACCGTAGGGCTTCGCTTCCCGGCTCACCCCATTGCTCTGAGGCTGATCGCGGCATCAGGTGTTCCCATTGCTGCTCCCAGCGCCAATTTATCCGGAAAGCCAAGCCCAACTGAGGACTGGCATGTAGCAGAAGACCTCGATGGAAAAGTGGCCTGTATCATTCTGGGAGGCAAGACACTCTTTGGACTTGAATCCACAATTATAGACATGACAGCCGAGAAACCAATGCTATTGAGACCCGGACCTGTATCACCCGAAAGGCTAAAAACGCTGCTTCCGGAACTCGTCATTTCTGAGGCCGCCAGAGCACATGGGAATTATGATGGCCCACCTATATCACCGGGAATGAAATACCGGCATTATTCCCCTGATATAGAGCTCATTCTTGTAGAAGGAAACCCTTTTGATTCATTTAAGACGATAAATGAAATCGCCTCTAACAGTAATAGAAAGGTTGCCATACTTTGTTCTGAGGAAACAAAGGAACTATATAAGGAAAAATTCGATCGGGTTATCTTGGGTTCAAGAGATGACCTGTACATAGTCGCGGCGAATCTTTTCAATGCTCTCAGGGAACTGCCCACCAGGGGATTCAAACTGCTCATATCTGAGACATTCCCGGAAAAGGGGATCGGATTCGCAATAATGAATCGACTAAGAAAGGCTGCCTGGAAGGTAGTTAAGGATTGATGAAAGAGGTGGATTAAATGCCTGATGTGTTTGGAATGGGTGAAATTCTCGTCGATAAAATACGCACAGCTGAAGGCGAGGAAAGGTGGTTGGCGGGTGGCTCGGTTTTCAATACCATGATGGATTTGCATTTAATGGGAATACGAGTGGCTTTTCAGTCATCACTGGCCAGGGATGATGAAGGGCACTTTTTGATGAACCTTCTTACTGATTCAGGGTTCCCAACATCGCTTTTTGCCACATCTGAAAAAACCCTCTATGCTTCGGTTACCATAGATGAAAATGGGGATCCAAGTTTCACAATAAAAAATAGGGATAATCTTCTCTTGAATTTTAGCAATAAACATAAGGATATATTAAAAACAACCAGAATTTTCCATACAAGCGCTTTTTCCTTGAACTATAGCAATGCCAGAGAAGCGATTCTAAAAGCTTTTAACTTTGCACGAAAGAAAGGAGTTTTTTGCTCTTTTGACCTGAACATGAGAAGCCTTGAAGGAGACATTGAGCCCGATGAATTGAGAAAAATCATCATAGAGCTGATGCTTAAGGCCGACTATAGTAAGCCCTCACATGATGATTTGCGGCTTCTTTTTCCAGCTATGAATTTGCATGAGATTATAGAACTTATAAGGGAACAAGCCCGGGGCAATGTTGTCATAACCAATGGAAGCGATCCTATAATCCATATAAAGGATAATGAAGTAAGAGAAATTGCTGTAAAAAAAGCCCCGGTTGTTGATGGTACGGGTGCTGGAGATGCCTTCAATGCCGCGGTTCTTGCAAGCGTACTCAAGGGTAGGTCATTTTCTGAAGCAATAGAATCCGGGAAGTTCCTTGCTTCAATGGTTGTAACCCATTATGGAGCTTTGGCGAGTTCAGAGGATATAATAACATTAAAGGATCGGATTT
>NZ_CEYIHJ010000030.1:322-14779 GCF_982836095.1 Kosmotoga sp. | reverse complement strand
AGTTCAAGGCAACCGCGAAGCGGTTCATGGCAACTTCGTTAGAAGTTCAAAGCGGTCAGACCCCCAATAATGGGACAAGGGATAACGAGATCAAGCTTTAACGGATTGAATCATTGAAATGCTACAGTGTTTCTTAAAGGCCTGTGGTGTCATGTATTTCAAAGAGCCGTGTGGTCTGAGATTATGATAGAAATCCATGTACACCTGGTATTTCCGGTAAACGTCTTCCGCTCTCTCAAACACGTTCATAGCCACAAATTCCCTTTGCACATTCGAATGCTGTGATTCAATAAAAGCCTGGGAATCAGGGTGGTGCTTTATCCCGAATTCTTGGATTATCTCGTTCTTTTCAAGATATCCTCGGGTGTAATTAGCCGTAAACAGGCTCCCATTATCCGTACGGATCAGCTGGGGTATCCTTTCTTGGTAAAGCATTGCCCTTCCCAGCGTTCGGGTAAAATCTTTGCACTTGCAGCTCTTCCCAAGATATGAACCCACTATTTCTCTTGAATAGATGTCTATTATGTCCAATAAGGCTATATTTCCTTCCTGAATTGTGGATATGTACTTAATATCTGCTTCCCATAGTATTCCTGTCCTGTCTATCTCGTGTTGGGTTGAACGCCTAACTGGATGGTGCTGTTTCGGCCAGTATTTCCTGACATATCCCAGTTTCTTTCTCAATCTGTGTACTTTCTTGTGGTTCACTATTATCCCAAATTCATTCAGAAAATACTTGCTGAGTTTCTTGCTTCCAAGCACTTTCAGATAATACTCCGGTTCATATGGATCCACTCTGCCGTATATATCTTTGAGTAGTCTTTCGAGCTCTTTATCTTCGAACTTTTCACCGTTTGTCTTTAGACAGTAATTGCGCCTTCTACCTGGTTTTGCCTTTTTGAGAAAGAATACCGGTTTCTTCCTGCGATAGTAACTGCTTCTAGTTATTCCAAAGATTCTCAAAAGATAAGAGGTTGAAAAACCATAACCCATATATGTTTCAGCGAAAAGGTCAATTGCTAGTCTTTTCTCGTTTTTTTTAGCGCTTCTTTTAGCAACCTTATTTCCAATTCTTTCTCCGCTATTATGAGTTTGTATTTCTCGATTTCGTTGAGAACCCCTTTTAGTTCTCTTGGGTCTTTCTTTATCTTGTCAAGTCCTATTTCTTTGTACAGAACGGGCGGTATCTTCGTTGGATCAACAATGAAATCGCCAGCTCTGAGTTTCGGTTCAAAAGCACTTTCTCCCTCTGCTCTGTATTTGTTTATCCAGCCCCATAATGTAGAATCTGGTATCCCGTATTCTTCCTTGATTTCTCTTGTGCTTTTGTGGCCCTCTTCGTATTCCTTCACCACCTTTAACTTCAATTCCCTTGAATATTCTGCTCTGCTTCTCATCCCTTCGCCCCCTTTTCTTTCATACTATCACTTCGTTATCCCTTGTCCTATTTCTTTAGGGGGTGATTACGAGGGCAACTCCGCAGGAGTTCAGAGCAATTGCGTTAGCAATTCATAGCGCGTTTTAGCAACACGGGTCTGGAGTCTGGTTCTTACTAAACCCTAAACCCGTTCTTCGGTACCCTAAACCCTGCTCTTACTACTCTCGGTTTTTGGCGCTTTGCTTCCGAGGTTTTGCCAGCGTCCTGCTTTTCCAACAATTTCATTTATGAAATATTCGTGTATCCTTGTATCTTCGGTGAGCTCTGGGTGAAAAGAAGAGGCGAGTATGTTATCATGCCTTACCAACACGGGAGCTTTTTTATAAATCGATAGCACTTCTACTGATTTATCCCATTTAACAATTATAGGTGCCCTGATGAATACAGCATTAAATAGTTGGTCTCCAAGAACGGGAATATTAAGTTCGACTTCAAAGCTGTCTACCTGACGCCCATAGCCGTTTCGTTCTACCTTTACCGGAAGTGCTTTCAACGAATCCTGATTAGGATAATTCTCTATCTCAGAAGCTAGTAAGACAAGACCAGCACATGTACCATAAACTGGAAAACCGTTCCAAAGCATTTGATGAAGGGGTTCCCAGACTTCAAATCTTTTCATTAGTTTTATCATAGTAGTAGATTCGCCCCCGGGCATTATGAGACCTGAAAGCTTATTCAACTGTTCGGGTCGTTTTACCCATATAGCTTCATGCCCCAGCTTTTCAATCATCTTCAGATGCTCCTGAATATCACCTTGAATGCCGAGAACCCCGATTTTCAAGTTACCAGCCCCTCTCCTGAAGTTTAACATCCAATTCCTCGATGTCTTTGCCTTCCATGGGCTGTCCGATATCTTCGCTTATCTTGGCGAGTATCTTCGGGTCATCCCAATGCAGAACAGATTCCACAATGGCTTTTCCCATTTTCCTGGGGTCTTTGGATTTGAAAATACCTGATCCTACAAAGACACCGTCGGCACCAAGTATCATCATAAGAGCAGCATCAGCAGGAGTTGCGACACCGCCAGCGGCAAAATTGACTACAGGAAGCCTTCCAAGTTCTCTTACCTGTTTTAGAATTTCAACAGGGGCTCCTATTTCCTTGCCAAAGTGAACTAATTCTTCGTCGGACATGAGTTTTACTTTTCTGACCTCTTCGTTAACTGTTCTCATATGTTTTACGGCTTCGATAATGTTTCCCGTACCCGCTTCGCCTTTGGTTCTTATCATGGCAGCTCCTTCGGCAATCCTTCTGACAGCTTCACCAAGATTTCTTGCACCACATACAAAAGGAACGGTGAATTGATGCTTGTCAACATGATACCTATCGTCGGCAGGAGTAAGCACCTCAGATTCGTCAATGAAGTCAACCCCTATCGCTTCGAGTATTCTTGCCTCGGCGATATGGCCAATCCTGACCTTTGCCATTACAGGTATCGATACAGCTTCCATGATGCTTTTGATTAGGCGAATGTCTGCCATCCTTGCCACTCCGCCTTCTTTTCGGATATCTGCGGGGACTCTTTCCAATGCCATAACGGCAACTGCGCCGGCTTCCTGAGCTATCTTCGCCTGTTCAGGAGTAGTTACGTCCATGATTACACCATTTTTGAACATCTCTGCGAAACCTTTCTTAACTGCCCATGTACCTTTCTTTTCCATTTTCAACACCTCTCTTTATTCGCATTCCCAATAATTCTTTTTGACTATTTCCAAACGGGAAAGGTCGCCTTTGGTTCTTCCGTATTTTGCACAAACTTTGCCGTTGACTTCTACTACATCAGCGGTAAAATCCACTTTATCCTTTAGCAGCTTCGAACCAACTCCATAAACATCTGCCGGTACCTCAAGTTTTTCAAAAAGCTCGATTTTTTCAGCATCAAACCCGCCACTTACGACTATTTTCAACTCTTGCATGCCATTTTTATCAAACTCTTTTCTTGCTGTCCATACAAGTTCAGGACAGACGCCCAGAGATGAAGCGTCTTTTGGAACCACAGAACGGTCGCGTAGACTTCCAGCGGTATCGAATCTTACACCCCAAATCTTACCTTTTCCGGGACCAATTACAACAGAGGGGTTACTTTCTCCAAGGATGAACTTTTCTCCTGTTGCCTTTTCATAAAATTTTCCTATGACTCTATAAGTCGTATTTATCACATCGTTATCCCAATCGACAAGCACAATTCGGTTAACGGAAGGTTTTATGTATTTGTCGAAGGCGATGGCAGCATCTTCTGTGCTGCCGTTATATGCAGCAATGAGCGCATGTGGAATTGTGCCCATACTTTCAACACCCCAATAATCCGCATTGGCATCGGTTGAAACACCAAAAGCTCCTGCTTTCAAAGCTGCATAGCCATCTGTAGCCTGTGTCCAGAAGTGATCAAACCGTGCGCTAAAAAATAATATAGGTTTACCCTTTGATGCTTTTACTACTTTTTTTACAGCGGTGGCAGTTGAAGAAGCGCGAGCAAGCACACCAAGTAAGATTGTTTCAAGGTAACCGAAATAACGTGGGTCACCTTCTATGGTCATCACCGGCTCCATATTATTGGCATTATCTCCGTCATAAAGTGCCTTTACTTCGATTTCTTCCCACTTATCCACCCATAAGCTGTTGAGCTGCATTTTCAATGCCCATTTCTTTTCAGATAGATTTATCAGGGATTTTTTGTTCATTTCCCATGCCGCAAATTGAATGGACTTTTCGACTTTCAAAATTTCGTTGAATAGCTCTTCCGCACGGACTTCGTCACTATAATAGCCTGTCCCAAATCTTAGAATCGCCAGGGCTTCGTCAATTCCCACAACAACCGCGTCTTTTCTTGGAAAATACTGATATAGCACCCTTGTAGATTTACCTGCGCGTTTTAGAACAGTCACATAGCGGGTAAAATACTTATCGGAATAATAACCTGCCCTTATTTTGTCGATTGGTACCTTAAAAATTCTTGGATCCAACCTTTTTTTCATAAAATTTCAACTCCCAAAACTTCTTTCATTTCTCTCAGTGCAAATTTGTGCAATTCTTCGTCATATGAAGCGGTTCCATTTTCGTGTAAAATCACTTTGTATTCTCTGTTGCATAGTTCTTCTACTGTAAAGAGCACACAGATGTTTGTGGCTACTCCTACAACGTGGATTTCTTCAACATCCAATCTTTTCAAAAGCTCATCAAATTCTGTGCCAAAAAAGGCGCTGTACCTTCTCTTTTTTATCGTGTAATGCATTTCATACCATTTCAAAGAATTGCTAAGTTCCTTTACAAGAGTGGCACCTTCTGTGTTCTCTACACAATGAGGTGGCCATTTTTCAAATTCCGGATCATGTGCTGCATGCCAATCCATTGTAGTTATAATAGGGAGCTTTTCTTTTTTAAAAGTTTCAACCAAAGAAACAATCTTTGGTATTACCTTTTCGATGCCTCTGGAATAAAGCACCCCACCGGGCTTTACAAAGTCATTCTGAAGGTCAATGATCAATAGTGCTTTCACTCTACCACCCCTATATGATTCTAACTCAGAAAGCAAATCCCTTCAATGGAAGAAAAAAACCAAAAAACGAGGAGCGTAAAGCTCCTCGTGTATATTTCTCTCTCTTGCGAAGGCGTATTATATCCAGTCGATGGAAAGCTTGGACATTTCTGACTTAATGAACACCTGGCAAACTTTCTTTGCGTTTTCTATGTTTCTAGAAACGTATCCATCTTCTCTATAAACCAGCTCATCAAAGCTGTTCCAGTTAAGTTCACCCTGATGGACGATGGTGATTCCAACATCTCTGGGAACCCTGAGGTTAAGAGATGTAATTTCGCAGTCGATATCAATTCTTGAGTCCCTTAATTTTGAAGGTACTATAGAAAGGCGCGAGATGTTTGACTTTATCGTTGCATTATCCAGTTTGATACTTGAAAAATCTAGTACAGCATCAACACCGTCAAGAGTAGCGTTGAACCTGACAATAGGTGAACTGTTCAGTTCGATATTTATTCTTGATTTTGTCAGAACGCTTGATACACCAGCTTTTGCTTTACATTTGGCTTTTATCACTGCATTTTTGCCTTCCTTGTTGTAAGTCAGACTACCGGAAAAGCTTTTTTTATCAAACCCAAGTGTGGCATCGATGCCCTTGTCTCTCTGGGTATCCAGGAGTAGGACTTTGGTTAAATTCGCATCGATGTTTACCTCATATTCATCAGCTTCGAGAGGTCTCGATATTGATAAATTCTGCCTTGAGCTTTTCGGGCTTTTCTTCATGAACCTTGAATTTCCAAAGATAGACATAAGCCCCCAGCCAACGAGGTAAGAGCCTATCATTGCTATGAAAAGCTCCCAAAAATCCCAGTTAACTCCCCAGAAACCAAAAGCGTCAATTATCAGTATGCCAGAGAAAATTAAACTTCCCAGATGCTCACCGCTGGGATATTTGAAAACTTTCACACCACTGTTCAAGAACAAGGCAGCAAATATCAGCTGCACAACAAACCAGAAAGAAATGGCAATTGAGCTTATTCCTGATAGTATGATGACTATTCCTATAAATATGGCAATTATCGCACCGATTTTCACGCCTGTTCACCACCCTTGCTTTCCTTTTCGGTGTTATTTATGTTTTCCAGTGAGAGCAAACGGTCTATCTCCTCTTTAGTGTATCCTATGAGTTCAAGAATTTGTCTTGTGTATTCCTCAGTTAGTTTGCCCTCTTCAAAGAGTCTCAATGTCTTTTCGGTTTCTTCGTCAAGTTCTTTGTCGTCTATTATGGTTTCCTTTTCTCTTTTCACTGGTTCTTTTACAGCTGTTCGTGAATTCGAAACTTTAAGCACAAGATCACCTGAAACGCTGGAAACATGAATTTTTTCCGCTTGAGTTCCACCTTCTGTGTAATAGCGCTTTCCGTCTTTGTTGATGGGAAATCTGCTACTCACTTCGCCGCTCACGCTTGAGAAGTACAAGCTAAGTGATGGGACATCACTGTAAGTGAAAACTGCATCACCGCTAACTGTGGATATTTTTATGTTTCTTTTATCAGGTGGCAAGACGCCAACGCTTATATCACCTGAGACACTCTTAAAAGCACCGTCATTGAAATTTGTTGCTTTGAGTATTATGTCACCGCTTACCACATTCACGTCTAATTGACCGGAGGCTGTGTTCTCGATTTTTATATCTCCCGATGCTGAGGAAACTTTCAAATATTCAAGATCGAGGTCGTTAATCTCAAGATCCCCTGAAGCGTCCGCGATATGTAATGAAGTTATATTGGATGGGACGAATATTTTTGCGCTTTCGACATCCTCATTATCGAAAAGATTTAAAAAGCCCCATTGTGTCCTTTTCTTTGAGAGCTTGAGTTCAAAGAAAGAGCCATGTCTTTCAATCCATGGTTCATAATCTTCTTTGTCCGTTTCGACAGTTACTTTCAAATTACTTTCTAAAGTGGACATCAAATTAATGTCTGATGAGGCAGCGGCTATTTTCAAATTCTTTATTTCTGAAAGGTCATATGTGAATTCTTTAAGCATTTTTTCTCCCCCTCTCAGCTAATCATTTTAATGATGACTTTGACATCTTCGGCATCAATCTCGATAGGGTCAGATGTTTTCAGAACTTCCTTAATCATTTCGTCGAGTTCAATGTCAAGGTCCACTCCGTTAGCGCGTATATTCTTGTTTTTTAAGAATCTGGATGCAAAAGAAGCAAGATTTGCCGGGATCACGATGTTCGCCTTTTTTTCGCCGGTATTTTTATCCAGCACTAGGATGCTCAACTTCCTTCCCCTTGCTCTGTACTCAGGTTCTGCTTCTTCAATGATTTCTTTGATAAGATTGTATCCATCTTCAGGATTGATTTTGTGATCATAAACGAGTCTGAGGACTTTTAATACTTCTTCTCTATTCATCAGCTGCACCTCACTTTCTCTTTTTGACTTTTTTTAACATTTCAAGAGCTTCACTGGGGTTTAATTCCCCTGCTTCCAGCTTTTCGAGTATTTTCACAGTTTCCTCTTTCTCGTCTTCAGCCACTTCAAAGCCCATGGAACGTACAATATCTTCAAGCCTGTTTTTAGCCGTGGGATATGAAATGTTCAACTCTTTTTGAACTTCTGAAAGATTACCGCGATTCTTGATGAAGATTTTCAAAAAATAAAGTTGATCGGGTGAGAGTCTCATGATTTCATCGAGCTCGAACCTACCTCTAATTGTAGTTCCGCAGCTATCACAGTGGTATTCGGTTATAACGAGCTTTTCGCCACAAACAGGACAGTTGGTGATTTTTTTCCCCTTCATATAAACACCTCCTCGAGGTCTTGTATCTTCATTATACGCCCATTGATTTATAAATGTCAAGTTGTAGTTCAATAATTTTTATATCGATATGAAAAATATCCATTTTATACCTAAAAAATCATTTTTTTTAGATATGAAAACGAAATTGCTCAAAAACATGAGAATTTTCAATATAATCCCTGTTCTTGTATGGTAATCAGCGATAGTAGTATATAAAGAAGCTGGTGAAAAAAATCTTCATATTTTATAATATGGTGAAAATATTCTTCTTAACTTCGGCCTAAAAGGCCTTGAAAGGGGAGGGAAATTATGAGAAAAGTACTTGTGATTGCTCTTTTGGTGATTCTTGTTGCAAGTATTGCTTTTACAGCCAAGATTACCTTCTGGACAACTGAGGTTGAAAGCAATAGGCTTCAAAGGATCAGAACCCTTGCTACACTTTTTAAGATCAGATACGGTGTAGAAGTGGAAGTTGTTCCTGTTGAGGAAAACGATTTGCTCAAGCAAATTCCCATCGCAAAAGCCTCCGGGACCTTACCAGATGTTATTGAAGGCGGTATTGAACCTATGCTCCTTCTCGGAAGCGAAGGGCTTCTGGCTGAAAAGCTAGCAACGGATATAATCAACGAATTTGGTGATGTCTACACAGGCGCTTCAAGGTTACTATCTAACGCCAGCGGTGGCTATTACGCGATTCCTTTCCATGCATGGGTGCAGGGAATCTGGTACAGGAAGGACATGTTCGATGCCAAGGGCCTTAAAGCACCTATCGCCTGGGAAGACATTCTCAAGGCAGCGAAAGAACTCAATGATCCGGATAATGGTATCTATGGTATCATTCTTCCCAAAAAAGCTGATGCTTATGCCGAACAGGTCTTTACTGAAGTTGCCCTTGCCAATGGTGCCAGACCAATTGACCTCGAAGGTAATATAACCTTTAACACACCCGAGATGATAGAGGCTTTTAGGTTCTACAAAGAACTTGGCAAATATTCAAAACCGGGTTATACAACAGTATTGGATGCTCTAAAAGGATATCTTGCTGGCGAAGCCCCGATGATTTTCTATTCCACTTACATCATGGATGATATAGCTGTGGAAGAAGTTCAAAGGGGAAGAATTGACAAGTTTGATCCAAAACTCGTTGAAAACACAGGCTTTGCAAATTACATGACCAATACAGAGCCAAGTTCATATGGCCAGGTTGTTGCCCTTGGTATCCTTGAGGGAACAAAAAACAGGATCGAAGCAAAGGAATTTGTCAAGTTCTTGATGACTGGAAACAACTACATATACTGGCTGCATATGGCTCCCGGTGGAATGAATCCTACGAGGAAATCCATTGCTGCAAATCCGAAATTCCTTGAAAATCCTGTTCTTGAAAGGTATGGTAGTGAAAAGATACAGGAAATAATTTCCGCTCTGGAAAACGTTGTGAGATTTGATTTCTATGAAGGGCATGTCATAACTGATATGAGCAAGATTTCCGGTGCATTTATCATCGGAAAGGCTATCAATTACATGTTTGCCAACGACTGGACACCTGAAGAAACTGCAGCATGGGCTCAAAAAGAAGCTGAAAAAATTCTTGGCAAATGATTTTTGTTGATTAACCTCCGGCGGCTTTTTGCCGCCGGTTTTTTGGAGGTGCTTGATGGCGCAATCGGTAAAAGTTGGCACGCTAAAGATAAAAGAAAGAAACCTTGGCTGGAAGTTGATAATACCCACAATTATCATAATCGCAGCTCTAATAGTCTATCCGGTAATTTACAACATCTATCTCAGTTTTTATGACGTTTCCATAAGTCCAGGAAAATCTAACATTTTTGTTGGTCTTCAGAACTATGTAAATGTATTAACTGACCCCGATTTCTGGGTATCTTTTGGAAAGACCCTTGCCTTTACCCTTCTTACGGTTGTCGGCAGTATTCTTGCTGGTCTGGTCGTGGCATTGATGATGAACAGGAATTTCATAGGCAGGGCTTTTGTTAGGGCGCTCCTTTTACTTCCATATATCACTCCATTGATAGCCATTGTTTTTGCGTGGCGATATATTTTTCTACCGATAGATGGGCCATTAATAAGGATGCTTTCAACTGTTGGCTTAATAGATTCCGGCGTTGATTTGATAAACGACCCTAACAATGCCTTCTGGGTTGTTACAATATTCAACGTTTGGAGGAACTTCCCCTTTGTTTATTTGATGATTCTTTCGAGACTTCAGTCGATTTCAAAAACACTCTATGAGGCAGCAGAAATTGACGGCGCTAATGCATGGCAGAAATTCAAAAACATTACCTTGCCAGAGCTTTATTTTGTTATCGGCTCTGTCGCATTGCTTAGAGGCATCTGGAATTTTTATAAGTTCGATGAAGTGTATTTAATGTCGAAATTTGCCGGAACCTTACCCATATACATATACGAAAAGGCATTTCTTGGTGTGCCTGAACAAGGAGTCGCCGCAGCTATTGCTACGATTCTTTTTGTTGGCATGATGGCACTTATAGGGTTCTATGTGAAGAAGGTGTTGAAATGGTGAGAAGGAAAAACATCGCCAAAAAAACTGGCTTTTATATACTTGTACTCCTTTTGGTTATTTTTGTTGCTTATCCTTTTGTCTGGATGCTGTCTATTTCTTTTCGCTACGATACAGATGCTTTTGAACCTGGTCTCATTCCTGAGCGGCCTACACTTAGGCAATATGGTGAATTGCTCGGTCTGGTAAAATCCATCAGGGAGGAAATGTCTCAAGAGGAACAACAAATGATGGAACTGATTAAAGATTTGCCTCCCGAACAGCAAGAGGCATTCCTTGCAGAAATCGGAGCCCAGAGAAAGAAAGAGACATTCCCTTTTATCAGGTTTTTTAAGAACAGCTTGTTCCTTGCAGGTATTTCGGCATTTATAAGCCTTATCATCGCCATTTTTGGTGCGTATTCTTTCAGCAGGCTTGAATACAAAGGAAGAGGAATGATACAGAGAAGTGTTCTTGTGGTGTATCTATTTGGAGGTACAATACTTGCCGTACCCCTTTACCAAATTTTTGTCAAACTGGGACTTTTTGGCTCTGGTGCAAGGTCCTATATTGCACTAGTAATAATCTACGTTGTGCAAACGTTACCCGTTTCCCTGTACATGCTTGGAAATTATTTCAGAACGATACCGTATTCAATTGAAGAAGCTGCAATTATCGATGGCTGCAGCAGGCTTCAGACGATATTTAAAGTTGTTGTGCCTTTGTCACTTCCGGCTATTATCACAGTCTATATATACGCCTTCATGATAGGGTGGAATGAATTCCTCTTTGCATCGATATTCGTCCGGCCCTATCCGGAGTACTATACCCTGCCAATTGGGCTTAATGAACTATTCAACTCAGCACATGCTATATGGGGTAAAATGATGGCAGCGTCTGTTGTGACAGCACTTCCAGTTGTGATTATGTTTACAATGATGGAAAAATATCTCACAGGAGGGCTTACCGTTGGTGGTGTTAAAGAATAGCCATTAGCGAGACTGGAAAATCACAATTTCAGATACATTCAAGGAGGAGATTATATGTTCGCTGTACCCGAAGAAATTCAGAGTAAATTAAGTGCTTTCAGAGATATTTCAGTTATTGTAGGGATTCCTAGTTATAACAATGCCGAGACAATTGGACATGTGGCTAAGATTGCTGCAAAAGGCATAGAAGAATTCTTTGATGGAAAAGGTCTAATCGTGAATTCAGATGGCGGTTCAACTGATAAGACGATAGAAGCATTTATGGCTACCGATACTGGCAACGTACCCAAAATAGCCTTTCAGTATATAGGAATACCCGGCAAAGGAAGTGCCATGAGATCTGTAATGGAAATCTCCGCGGTTTTAAAGGCTCCAGTGACAATATTTCTCGATTCTGACCTTAGAAGTGTTCAGCCCTGGTGGCTTGAAAGACTTGGGAAGCCGATAATTGAGGGAAAAACCTCTTATGTCACCCCGTATTATGTCAGGCACAAGTACGATGGTACAATAACAAATAACATATGCTATCCGTTGACCTCAGCACTATATGGTCTTGAAATCCGTCAACCTATTGGTGGCGACTTTGGTGTTGGGCTGGAAATGGTCGATATATATATGAGTAAACCCCCAAAAATCTGGGAAAGCGATGTAGCGAAGTTTGGTATTGACATATGGATGACAACGACCGCTATAAACGAATCAAAATTTAGGCCAATGCAAGCAGCTCTTGGTGCTAAAATTCATGATGTGAAAGATCCCGGAAAGCATCTTGGCCCTATGTTCAGTCAGGTTGTCGGAACACTTTTTACGTTGATTGAAGAATATAGCGAAAATTGGATGAAAATTTCAAGTATTGAGAAATCTGAAATTTATGGCGATATTCCTGAAGTCGTACCTGAACCTCTTGAAGTAGATCTTGAAAACCTTATAGCCAAGACAAAATTAGGCATTAGAGAAAACCTTGACCTTGCGAAGAAAATATTGCCTGATGAGGTTTTTGGTTTATACGAGAACATAATGGAAAACGGTAAGTTAAACGAGGATAATTGGGTAACCCTCATATACAAACTGGCGGGCCTCTTTAGAAATGAAAAACTCCGCGAATCCACAATCTCTATATTGATACCCGCATATTTTGGAAGGGTTGCAGATTTCGTTGAAAAGACCCTGAATCTCTCCACCAACGAAGCCGAAGAAAAGATTAAAGACATGATGGAGCTGTTTCTCAGCAGGAAAGGTGAGCTAATAAAGGAGTGGTGAGTATTGATAATCCCAAGGCTTAAAGGTCTTTACGATTCCCTTGGTACCTCTGAAAAAAAAGTTGCCAACTACATTATTACACGTGCTGATGACGTAATTCATTACACCATCACAGAGCTGGCACATTTTTCTGGCTCCAGTGAGGCGACTGTATACCGCCTTGTAAAAAAGCTAGGATTTAGCGGGTATCAGAGTTTCAAAATCACCCTTGCACGTGAGCTGAGCGTTCCGCAAGAGAGCATTTACGAGAAGGTTTCAAATGATTTTGAAGGTTTCGTGAGGGGAGTGCTTCAGGATAATATTCACATAGCCGAAGAAACGCTCCAGGTACTCGATCTTGATGAACTCAAGAAGACTGTAAAAATGATCACAAATGCCAGAAGGGTGCTCTTCTTTGGAGTAGGCCGTTCAGCAGTAGTCGCAGAGAGTGCCAGCTTGAATTTTGCCCTGCTTGGCATACCTACAGAGTGTTATATAGATCCCCATACACAAGTTATGGTAGCTTCCGGACTGGGTGAAAAAGACCTTGTAGTGGGAATATCACATACAGGTACCATAAGAGACACGATAAAGTCTCTTCAGATTGCGAAAGAAGCCGGTGCTTCCACAATTGTCATCACGTCGGGGATGAATTCGCCCATAGTGGAGACAGCGGATATCGTGCTTTATACTGCCACAAAGGAACCCTCGAAGAGCGAATTTACCTTGAGCAGAATAGGGGAGCTTCTGGTGCTGGATATATTGTATAAATGCGTGGTTTCGGAACTTGGCCTCACTGTAAAAAAGCACTTCAATCGCCTTGAAGAAATCTTAAAACCTAAACGCTACTAACCGAAAAATTTCACAGACCGGGGATACATCCCCGGTTTTTTGATGCTAAAATATAGTTAGCATATCTAACTATCAAGGGTGATCTCATGGGTTCTGCATATTTACTTGTCTTATATACAGCCATAACAGGTGTTGGAGGTTCAATGTTCCGGGTAGTGTTCAACCTCTTTCTCAGAGAACAGGGATTCTCCAATAACTTCATTGGATCAATTACCTCTGCTTCTTTATGGGGCTCAGCGCTACTTGGTCTTATTATCGGAATACTTGCAGATAGAATAGGAAAGAAGCTGGTGATTATACTGGCTTCTATCTTTGTCCCTATAACAAGTATTCTTATGACCCTCCAGCTTCCTGAGAGTACAATGCTTATCCTTTCCTTTTTAAGGGGCGGGTTCTTTTCAATAGGGTTTACCGTTATCACAGCTGCCCTAACCATGGCAACAGTTCCGGGCAACAGAGCAAGAATTTTCGGTATGAATTTTGGTATTTCAATGGGTACAGGGGTTTTTGGAAATTTTCTCGGTGGGCTGTTTGGTGACTTAATTGGGTTAAAAGGAACGCTTGTAATTTCAATGGCTTTATACCTATTTTCCCTGATTCCCGTGTTTTACATCAGCTTCAGAGATTCTAAGAGCTCTATGAAAGACATATTCAATTTCAAGGGGATTAAAAAATCTCAATGGAAAATTCTCTTCCTTTATTTTGGAACAAATGCCACAGTGGGTTTTGGTGCCGGATTATTCATCCATTTTGGAAACCTCATTTTCAGAGATCTTTTTGGGCTTTCAGCAACTATGATAGGCATTGCTCTTTCCATTGCTCAGCTTGGTACAGCAGTAGGTTCGGTTTTCTCCCATAAGTTAGGCAGAAAATTTGGGCCCCTAAAATTCGCCTTTGTCATGCAATTATTAGTTGTACCATTGATTTTTTCGCTCGCCTATATAAGAGAACCCTTTACCTTCACAGTGCTTTATGCATTTAGATTTGTCTTCATGAATATAACAGTTCCCATATTAAATTCAGTGGTTTTCTCTCGACTGCCCCAGGAGAAACTTTCCACTATATCAGGTGTAAATGGGCTTCTAAATAATTCGTTAAGAGCCGTTGCAGCCATGTTTTTCGGGCAAATTGTTGGG
>NZ_CEYIHJ010000030.1:0-312 GCF_982836095.1 Kosmotoga sp. | reverse complement strand
TTGGGGTCTCGGTGGCAGGCTATTCCAGGTTGTTTCTCATTAGTACATTTTTCTATGGTCTAAATGCGCTCATAGCTTTTGTGATTTACCGCTTTCTTGAGCATGAAACACAGACAAGGGAGCTGTTTAACTAAGCGGGACGACATTTTCTGTAATAATCGGAGTTAGAATGGATAAGATTAAGAATTGCAGGGTATTACGAGTATCTTATTTCACATAAACAACACGTATTCAGTCATTTGCTTGACATAGTGCAAATGAATTCACAGATTACCAAGGAAGGGGAAAGGAATTCGTAACTTGACAGGGAAA
>NZ_CEYIHJ010000029.1:14574-14783 GCF_982836095.1 Kosmotoga sp. | reverse complement strand
AGCCCATTTGACTATCGGTTATAATCCCTCCATAAACGACTGGGATTGGGGCATTGTCTTCGATTCCAGCTTTGATATCTCACCTGATGGCATGTGGCTTGCCGGTGAATAACCAATAGCCAACAATGTAGAACTGAAAACAGGCCCCTCAAAGGGCCTGTTTTTTGATAATTATTTACAATGTTCAGCTAAACCCATATAATGCTCTT
>NZ_CEYIHJ010000029.1:8333-14564 GCF_982836095.1 Kosmotoga sp. | reverse complement strand
TGGTTTATGAGGAGCAGTGTTACATATCCTCCGAGGGAAATAAAAGGCCCAAAGGGAATCATTGTTTTGCGGTCGAAGTTCTTTTTTTTCGCAGCGGTCACCACGGCGTAGCTAAGAAGGGCAAAAACCGATGCGAAAAGTATTATAAACAAAGATCCAAATAATCCAACTGCAAGGGAAAGAACGGCTATTAGCTCAACATCGCCAAACCCAAAAGAATCTTTTCTTATAGCATTTGATATAGCGAAAAACGCTACCATTAACCCTGTAACAATTGCAGCTTCGATGAGAACCTCAGGAAATTGATGGGAAAAGAAAGAATACAAAGCCGCGCCAATGCCTACTAACACAATGCCGGTATCGGGTATCAGATAGTGTTCAAGATCTATGAAAGAAGAAATAATCAGCCCGGATACAATCACGCACAAAGCAATAGCCTGTTGAAGCGGGAAAAATAGCGAATTAACAGTAAACAAAAGTGCCGTAAGGCCTTCAACAATGGGATATCTCAAAGGAATTTTGGCTCCGCAATAGCGGCATTTTCCCTTCAAGAGCAAATAACTTATGAGAGGAATGTTGTCTTTCCAGGAGAGAATATGCTTGCACTTTGGGCAGATACTTCTTCTCGGTTTATTGATGGAATATTCTTTTCGTGGTAATCGAAAGATTACAGCATTAAAAAAGCTACCAAAAACAAGTCCTAAAAGGAAGAAAATCACAGGCATATTTAACCACCATATTATGTCTATTCTATATCTCTACTTAACTAATTCACAGACTTTCCTTTCTTCAGGAGTTAAAAACTCTTCAAAGAGTTCCTTCTTTCCGTAATAATACCACACTTTTTCGTCTAGAAATTCTCGCATTATTTTTTTCGCGCTTTCCTTGTTTCCAAGTTTAATTTCCGGAATGACAAGCAAAATTTTCAGATATTCAAACCCCGGGGATTGATCGATAGCTTTTTCAACGATTTTTTTAACCCGGATATAGTTTCCGTTTTTGAATTGTACTCTTGCCCAGATTTCTATGTCGTTCGTATAGGTAGGCTCCGCTTCAAGTATCTGCTTTTCTAGTTCCCTGGCTTTTTCAATATTTTTCAGCTCTTCATACAATTCCATAAGCTGGTACTTCGCAAGCAAATTATTTGGATCATTATCAACAAGCTTTTGCAAAATTTCCACCGCTTTTTCTTTTTCACCAGCAAGGCTGTAAGCATCAGCAAGCATAAAATAGGTAACTATATGATTGGGAACAAGTTCCAATTCTTTCTCCCAGCATTTTATCGCTTCATCATATTTTCCCTGGTTGAAATAGGTTTGGCCAAGTGTTGAATATGCAGAAACTAAAGAAGGATTTTCATCAAGAGCCTTTTTCAGCCACTCTATGCCTCTTTTTATCTCACCTTGCTCGATATAGAAAGTGCCTTTTAATTCTGCAACAATATCTTTGTCCACACCCTCTTGGTAGATAATATCAAGATATCGTTGAGCCACATCGTATTCGCCACGATCGGCAAGGGTCATGATACGGTCATGCAAGCCTTCAAAAGTCCCCTGCTTCATCATCGATAATTTAACTTCGGCTTCATTGAGATAATCACTGAATTCCTCAGGTCCGATCGGTGCATATAAATTAGGGGTAATACACTCAAAGTTCTCGCTTAGCTTTCCAATAGTTCCCAGCGATTTTTCAAGCCCCGTACCAGAAAGGTCCTCATGCGCAGCGGCAAGGTCTCTGTCATAGATCAAGTCAACAACAGCTATGGCAAAAGGCACCAAGGGATCAATATCATATACATGTGTTTTATGAATAATCCTGTAAACTTCCATAAACATCCCTCCTGCGAGTTCAAAATGCAAATCTCTCCTTAGATTAAATATACCATACTTAACCATCAGTCTCACCTTTCTTTTAACGACGTGAAAGTGAACTCACAGTGAAATACATACTGTTGTTAATTGTTTTGGCAATGAATGGCATTGTGTTAAGTTTTTATTGGAGGTGGTTCCATGAACGAGAAAATTATTGGTATATTGAAATTCGCACTTGTTAGAGAAAGGGAAGGAATGGAATTTTACAGAGATAAAAAACATGCTGTAAAAACCCCCAATGTTAGAGAAACATTTGAAACTCTCGAAGAAATGGAACGCCAGCATGTGAACTATATTATGAGCCTCATCGAGAATGTAAGCCGTGGCGATGAAATAAACATCACTTCTCTACCGCCAATGAATATATTTGTAGAAAGAACAAAAACAGAGCTCAAAGGCATTTCTATCGACAATGTCGTTGGTGACCTCTCAGTACTGAGAACAGCTTATCTTATTGAAAAGGATTTTGCAGACTTTTACAATGACTCTGCGAAAAAGACGGACTCTGAAAAATTAAGGCAGATATTCAATGATTTAGCGCGCTGGGAAAGAGAACATCAGAAAAATCTTTTCAAGTTATACAATGATCTGATGAAGGAATATTGGGGTGACCAGGGATTCACACCACTTTATTGATAAAAGAGGGCCTTTTAATGGGCCCTCTTTTTTCTTTTTGAAGATTTTTTTCGCGATTTTGTTTTCCTTGGAATATATTTCTCCTCTTTTTCAACTATCACAAAATCAATTTCCATGGTTGTTTTATCTGCCCTTACAGCTTGAACAATGAGTTCATCACCTATTCGAAAGATCCTATTTCTGTGCTTTCCCACCAGGATGTTTGATTTCTCATCAAACTCATAGTAATCATCAAGGGTAGAGATATGGACGAGACCGGAAATCAATTTTTCGGGAATTTCGACAAAAAGCCCGAATTTCGTAACGCCTGTTATTACAGCCTCAAAGCGTTCTCCTATATGATAACTCATATATTCTACTTTTTTCATATCCAGCAAATCCCATTCTGCTTCGTTCGCTATTCTTTCGCGCTTTGAGCAGTGATCGGCTATTTTTGGTAGGACTTCTTCGTATTTTTCAATCTCTTTATGGCTAAATGTACTTTCTTTTATCAGTTTTCTCAGCAATCTATGTACAATAAGGTCGGGATAGCGTCTTATAGGGGATGTAAAATGCGTATACGCCTCTGAAGCAAGGCCGAAGTGACCTAAATTCTGCTCAGAATATATGGCTCTCTTCATCGAGCGAACAACTACTCTCTCGATTGATGAATGCAAAGGGTGATCCTTCGTTTTTTCAAGTATTTGCTGAAATGCTTTGGGATGAATATTTCTGGGCATTTTTATTTCCAACCCGATGGCTTCCAGATAATTCTTCAGCTGGAATAGAGCATCAGAATCAGGTTCTTCATGTATTCTATACACGAAGGGGAGTCCCTGAGCAGCAAATATTTCCGCAACGGTTTCGTTAGCCCTGATCATGAATTCTTCTATCATGACTTCAGATTCTCCGCGCTCTTGAGGAACTATATCTATTACCAGCCCCTTTTTGTTCGTGATTATTTTTGCTTCCCTTGATGAAATATCCATTACCGAACCTCTTTTTTTTCGCCAGTCTCGTAGTGCTTTAGCTAATTCCCTTGCAACTAGCAATTCATCCTTCACAGGGGCAAGCTTTTTTTGCAATAGTGGGTCATTGTCCCCCTGCAAAAAACGGTTCACCTCTTTATATGTCAATCTTCTCACCGAACGTATAATACCTTCACTTATTTTGTAGTCCACAAGTTTCCCCATAGAAGTGATTTCCATTTCCAATGAGAGGGTCAGACGATCAACGCCTTCACGTAAAGAACAGATATTATTTGAAAGTTCGAAGGGAAGCATTGGTATGACTGTATCTAGTAAATAAACAGAGGTACCTCGTTCGTAGGCTTCGTGATCCAATTTGGAACCTTCTTTCACATAATGAGAAACATCAGCAATATGAACACCAAGAAGGAAATTTCCGTTTGGAAGCTTTTTTATGCCTATGGCATCATCAAAGTCTTTTGCATCTTCACCATCAATCGTGAAAATCCGCTCTTTAGTGAAGTTCTTTCTCTTCTTCCTCTCAGAAGGTCCTGGTTCTCGAGATACTCTTTTCGCTTCTTCTAAAACTTCTTCAGGGAACCAGCCAGGTTCAGGAAGTTCATGTTTGAAAACAATTGATGGCAGATCCACTGCTGGATCGTCTACCGTGCCAAGCACTTTTTCAACTATTCCCTCAGGATTTCGCCCTCTTGCCGGGTATTTAGTGATTCTGATCACCACTTTTTCATCTGGGCTGGCATTGTTGTAATGTTCAGGTGGAATATAGAAATCGAATTTTATACGGGTATCGTCTGGAATTACGAAAGCGAATAAGCCTTTTGTTATAAAGGTTCCGACGATTTTTTCGCGTTTGCGTTTCAGGATTTTTATTATTCTTCCACGAGCAATATCACGAAACCTCCCGCTCTTTTCAACTAGCACCTTATCCCCATCAAGAGCAAAACCGGTATCTTCGCCTCCAATATAAATCTGCTCACCCTCTCCTGTAAAAACAATTGCTCCGAGCCCTTTTCGAGAAAACCTTATGTTTCCAGTTGTTATGTTTTCGCCCGGAATAATATACCTGCTACGTGAATCTTTGATAACTCTTCCCGTCTCCACTAATTCTTTCAATATTGAACGTAATTCCTGCCTTTCTTTTTTATCTCGAATCTTCAATTTCTTTGCGAGCTCTGTAAGAGTCGCAGGGATATATTTTGGCGAAGATATTACTTTCAATAGCTCATCCCTCGTAAGTTTCATTCTATTCCTCCTTTCTAATGTAAGATCCTGTCGTGTTATAATTATAAAGTATAAGATATCAAAAATAGGAGGCATAAACATGAGAATAGGAATCTTAACAGGCGGTGGAGATTGCCCTGGATTGAACGCCGTTATTAGGGGCATTGTTAAATCTTCTCCAGATGATGTTGAAATCCTCGGCATAATGCACGGTTGGAAAGGTCTTGTGAATCCTGAATACACCGTTTTGACTGATGATGATGTTGAAGGAATACATATCATCGGTGGTACAATTCTTGGAACTTCAAGGACTAATCCCTTCAAAGATGAAGAGTCAAGGAAAAAATTAGAAGAAAACATAAAACAACTTGGAATTGATGCAATCATTGCTATCGGTGGAGATGACACGCTTTCTGTGGCAGCTAAGCTTTCATCGTTAGGTTATAATGTAATTGGGGTTCCCAAAACAATTGACAACGATGTGTCTAACACGGATTTCACCTTCGGGTATCATACTGCCGTGAACGTTGGAGCTGATGCCATCGACAGACTTCACTCTACCGCAAAATCTCATGGTAGGGTGATCATTGTTGAACTGATGGGGCGGGACGCTGGCTGGATCACTATTGAAGCTGGACTTGCTGCTGGTGCTCATTTGATTCTCATTCCTGAGTACCCAATGACGCTGGATGAAATAATCGAATATGTTAAGAAGAGAATGGAAGACAAAGGTTATATGATCATAGCTGTTGCGGAGGGATTTAAACCTACGGAACTTGAAAATATCGTTGGTGACAAAAACGAAATAGATGCTTTTGGACATATTAGATTGGGAGGAATTGCACATTACTTGTCCGAAATTATCAAGGAACGCACGGGCTATGATACCCGCTCGGTGGTTCTAGGGCATCTGTTAAGAGGAGGCACTCCTACAGCTTTTGATAGAGTTCTTGGAACAAGATACGGGGTTCACGCAATGAAGCTCGTAATCAATCGGGATTTCGGTCGTATGGTCGCGTTGAAGGGAAATGATATTGTTTCTATTCCCCTTCAATATGCAATCGCAACAAAGAAATTTGTTCCATTTGATTATTATAAGCTCGCACAAATTTTCTTTGGATAGTGATTTTTATGAAAGGGAATTCTCCGCATGTGAAATGGGCTTGGACAGTACTTGAGTCTTTTATAATACAGGGAGTCTATCCAGACATACCTGGCTCGCTTTCTACTGAGTTAACATCGAAAAAGGCAGGCTGTTTTGTCACATTACACAAAAAAAATGGCGACCTCCGAGGCTGCATTGGCACCATTCTTCCAACGAAAGATACCCTTGCAGAAGAAATTCGTGACAATGCCATTGCTGCTGCAACGAGAGATCCAAGATTCCATCCACTTTCTAAAGAGGAGCTTAATGACATTATCATTTCTATTGATGTATTGAGTGAGCCCCATGAATGTTCTGTTGATGATCTTGACCCGATAAAATACGGTGTTATCGTTGAAAAAGGTTGGCGGCGTGGTGTCCTGCTTCCAAA
>NZ_CEYIHJ010000029.1:7462-8323 GCF_982836095.1 Kosmotoga sp. | reverse complement strand
CCAAATCTGTCGGAAGTTGATACTATTGAAAAGCAGCTTAAAATAGCTTTGATGAAAGCTGGAATTTCTCCAGATGAAGATTACAAAATTTACAGGTTTACCGCCAAGAGATATTATTGAACTATAATATAGGGGTGATTTGATGAAACCAGCTATATATTTTAACGAGCTGGATGATGATGTTTTACAATGTATGCTCTGCCCCAATAGATGTGTTATTAAACCTGGGCAGGTAGGTATATGTAAAGCCAGAAAGAATATCAAAGGTATGATGTATTCTCTGAATTATGGTGAACTTACATCGATCGCGATGGACCCTATTGAGAAGAAGCCTCTGTACCATTATTATCCTGGTTCAGAAATACTTTCGGTCGGCTCTTGGGGCTGCAATTTGCAATGCGACTTCTGCCAAAATTGGGAAATTTCAAAGCAAAGGCCCAAGACCATAAATCGTGTTATTCCAGATCAGTTAATTGAGATCGCAAAAAGTCGTGAATCTTTTGGCCTTGCCTTTACATACAATGAACCCACGGTTTTTTTTGAATTTATTCTCGATACCGCCAGGAATGCTATACGAGAAGGCATCGAAATTGTATTGGTAACCAATGGTTATATCGAGGAAGAACCTCTTGGCTTATTAGTGCAGTCAGTTAATGCTATGAATATTGACCTTAAAGGCTGGAACCCGGAGTTATATAGAAAACTTGGCGGCGAGAAAAAATACGTTATGAAAACTATCGAAAAAGCGCTGGAAGCGGGTATCCATGTTGAACTCACAACATTAGTTATTCCCGGCGAAAATGACTCAACTGAAGACATGGCTGAAGAAGTCAGGTGGATTTCATCACTCTCACCTGATGT
>NZ_CEYIHJ010000029.1:0-7452 GCF_982836095.1 Kosmotoga sp. | reverse complement strand
TACTCGGTATTATCCAGCGTACAAGTATGATAAGCCAGCTACCCCTCTTGAAACACTTACCCGGTTATGGGAAATAGCGCGCGAACAGCTTAATTATGTTTACTTAGGTAATATCCCTGCCACAAACGAAAGCAATACGTATTGCCCTTCTTGTGGGGCACTTCTTATTGAAAGAAGCGGATACAGCATAGAAGTCAAAAACCTGGATGAAGAAGGCAGGTGCTCCAAGTGCGGCAAAGAAATCCCCGTAATCCTCTGAGTAGTTCCACGTTTTTATACACGATACTCGCCTTACTGGCAATTTCCATTCTCACGTGGTTATTTATTACAAACGACAAACAGGAATACTATACAAAAACAGACTATTTACTTGGAACATATGTAACAGTGAGAGTCAGTGGAGATAAAACTTCTCCGGTTTTGCTTGCCAACGCAGCCTTCAAAGAAATAAAAAGAATCGATGAAAAATATGGAAACAACAAAGGTATAGTAGAAGAGCTGAACGCTTCTAAAGGAAAATGGATTGAAATCGACCAGGAGACAGCATTTTTGCTAAAGAGCGCTATCGAAGTTTCGAAGAATACTGGCGGTGCTTTTGACTTTACATTGTATCCGATTATAAAATTATGGGGCTTTGATGACATAAATAATGAAAAACGTGTTCCAAAAAAAACCGAGATAGGAAAAGCGTTATTGAAAGTGAGCTATGAAAACGTTGAAATTTCGCCTGATGGCAACAAAGTCAGGTTACTCAATGGGGCTCAAATTGACCTTTCGGGTATTGCGAAAGGATATGCTGTGGACATGGCAATAATGAAAATTAAATCCATCGATGAAAAGGCCACAGGATTTATTGATGCTGGTGGTGACATAGGCATAATTGGACCTAAATATGGCAACCGGCCGTGGGTAATTGGCATCAGACATCCGAGAAGTGAAAGTGCGGATAAAGTTATAGACTACGTTTATATGTACGATGGGTCAATAGCTACCTCGGGCGATTATGAGAGATTTTTCGAGGTAGATGGCATACGTTATCACCACATTTTCGATCCAGCAACGGGTTATCCAGCCAATAATGGCGTGATAAGCTCAACTGTCATTCATAAGAGTGCAATGCTGGCTGATGCATATGCCACCGCTGCTTTTGTATTGGGGGATTCACCAGGTGTCACCTTTTTCCCGCGATACGGTGCCCTTGCTTTTCTTGTTAGAGAAGATCTTTCAACCTTCAAAAACAAAGGTTTTGAGGTGTATTTAAGTAAATGAAGCTCTTCACAAGGAGCGATATGATTCTCATTGCTCTGCTTATAGCTATAATGTTACTCATATCATATAACGCACCATATAGAAGCACAGAGGCTGAAGTCTATGTACAGGGGAAGGCTTACATGAAAATTGATTTGTCAAAAGACGCAACTTATAATATCGCTAACCATATGATAGTTGAAGTACTTGACGGAAAGATAAGAGCGCAAGAATCCGATTGTCCGGAGAAGTTATGTGTAAAACAAGGCTGGATTTCATCACCCGAGGTACCTATTGTATGTCTCCCAAACAAAATCTTAATAAAAATTATTGGAAAGCTTTCTGACGAAGCGATGGATGCGATGACCAGATGAATAACGGTAGAGTTGCCCGATTTGCTGTTCTCATATCTCTTGGCTCTGCGATATATTTTCTTGAAACCCTTATACCATTTCCACTGCCAGTACCTGGTGGAAGATGGGGGTTTTCTAACATGGTGGTTTTGATTTCACTACCGGGTGCTTCAATTGTCGATGTATTGGCAATATCTGCTGGGAAAAATGTTCTTGGAAGCCTTATCTCCGGGAAAATTGCCACCCCGGGATTTTTGATGGGGTTATTTGGTGTATCTGGTTCGGCAATTGTAATGTGGCATATGTACAAAGCGAGGATATTTGGTCTGGCAGGTACCAGCATCGCGGGTGCATCCACTAATAATCTCATACAATTGGCTTTTGCAGCGCTTTACGTGATACGGGAACCAAGACTTTTTGAATTGTACCCGTATTTTTTTCTGACTGGAAGTTTATCGGCCTTGGTTAATGCATACATAGCCTTTGAAGTACTTAAAAGGATAGGTGGTTCTCTTTGGCAACGAAGATAATACTGGCATCAACATCACCTCGCAGAAAACAATTAATGAAATTCTTTGGAACACCCTTTAAAGTAATTTCGCCTGATAACGTAGATGAATCCTTATCAGCAGCTTCTATAATTGAGGACTTAAAAGAGGTTGCACTTAAAAAAGCAAGAAATGTATTGCCAAAAATAAGCGACATCGAAAACAGCATTGTCATTGGTGCTGATACTGTTGTTATGTTAGAAGGGGAAATCCTTCTTAAGCCAAAAAATACCGATGAGGCTTATAGGCATTTGAAACGCCTATCTGGTGCTTTTCATGACGTTTACACGGGCGTAGGTATTATAACGTCGCACGAAGAATTTTCCTTTGTTGAAATTACCAGAGTGAAGTTTAGAGTGCTTGATGATGCTACTATCTACAGATACATAGAAACAGGCATTCCCATGGATAAAGCAGGTGCATATGGTATTCAGGACTTTGGGGCTCTCTTTGTGGAAAAAATCGAAGGAGATTTTTACAATGTTATGGGTCTTCCCATTGGGAGAATTTGGAATGAACTGAGAAACAGGGGGAACGAATTTTGAAAGCAAGCCATGATATGCCAAGAGAAAAGTTGATAGAGCTAGGCTCTAGAGCCCTTACAAACTCCGAACTCATCGCTATTCTTCTCAGGACTGGTTCAAATGAAATGGATGTACTTGAATTGAGCCAAGAGCTGTTGAAAAAATTCGGAACGCTTACACGACTACTGGCTGCCGACCTTTCTGAAATCTCGTCCATTAAGGGTATTGGTCCTGCTAAGGCTGTTACCTTGAAAGCGGCACTTGAAATCGGAAACCGTGTATTCAAAGAAATCGCTTCCACCACAAAAACAGCTTTACGGGATCCAGAAAGTGTTTATTATCTTTGTCACGATATGACACTCCTGGAAGAGGAAGCAGTACGGATTATTAGTCTTGATAGCAAATTGAAGCTTTCTGGATATGAAACTGTGAGTCTTGGTACCATTGATAGTTCGTTGCTCCATCCAAGAGAGGTTTTCAAATCGGCAATTAAAAAGGCGGCAGCAGCCATTATTGTGGTGCATAACCACCCTTCCGGTGACCCTACCCCAAGCTCCGAAGATATCAAAATAACCGAAAAACTCTCAGACGCTGGTAAAATTATTGGGATAAAGCTCCTTGATCACGTTATAATAGGCAAAGGAAAATATTACAGCTTTAGCGCTTCAAAATCATTTGATGTTTTGGAGGTGCAACATGCTATCACGCGAGAAAGCTATGGAACTTATAAAACAGCACGTTAAAAGAAAGAATATTTTGAAACACATGCTGGCAACAGAAGCTGTAATGAAAGAGCTAGCTAAGAAATTCAACGAGGACGAAGAACTCTGGGGAATTGCTGGGCTTTTACATGACCTTGATTACGATTATACTTTTGAATCACCAGAGAAACATGGTCTTATGACTGTGGAAATGCTCAAAAATTACGATGTGCCTGAAGACGTCAAAAACGCTATTTTAGCACACTGCGAAAAAAAAGAACGTGAAACCCTTATGGAGAAAGCTATCTACGCTGCTGACCCTGTAACAGGTTTTATTGTAGCCGCAGTTCTTATTAGAAAGGGAACAAAGTTGAAAGATCTAACAGTAGATTTTTTGAAAAACCGCTTTAAGGAAAAAAGTTTTGCAAGAGGCGCAAGCCGTGAAAAAATGTTGTGCTGCGAAGATTTTGGATTGCCCCTTGACGAGTTTCTCGCTCTATCGTTGAAAGCAATGCAGGGAATCTCCAGCGAGCTTGGACTTTGATAATTTATATCTAAAATGAAAGGATGGTTAAAATGGATATAAGCAAAAAAGTTAACATCGAAATTCAGCGATTTAAAGACGAATACCATTTTACGGAAAGAGAACTTCCAGAGAGCATTGAACTGTCGAAATACATTGATCATACTCTTCTAAAGCCAGAAGCAACACCTATGATGGTAAAACAGCTTTGTGAAGAAGCTGTTCAACACTCTTTTTACAGTGTTTGCGTTAATAGTGCCTTTTTGCCTTTGGCTAACGAAATCCTCCAAAATACCGATGTGAAAAAGGCCGTAGTAATAGGTTTTCCCCTCGGAGCAGTATCGACGGATGTGAAAGTTTTTGAAACAAATTGGTGCCTTGAAAAGGGCGCGGAAGAATTTGACATGGTTATAAATGTGGGAAATCTCAAGGCAGCACTTTATAATGAAGTATATGACGATATCAAGGCCGTTGTTGATGCTTCAAAGGGGAAAATAGTCAAAGTTATTATAGAAACTGCATTACTAACCGACGAAGAGAAAGTTGCAGCCTGTGTTATTGCCAAAGAAGCAGGTGCTCATTTTGTCAAAACTTCAACGGGATTCAGCAAATCTGGTGCAACGGTTGAGGATGTATCTCTTATGAAATTTGTTGTTGGGAACGAGATGAAAGTAAAAGCATCTGGTGGTGTACGTTCAAAGGAAATAGCTCTTGCCATGATTAAAGCAGGTGCTGACAGGATAGGAACAAGTTCAGGTATAAAAATAGTCAACGAATAATTCTGAATAAGGGGGATGATCTTATGGATTTATGCACTCTTAGCGTAAAGGATTTTCTGAAGCGAGTCGCCGAAAGATCGCCTACTCCTGGGGGAGGAGCGGTTGGATGTGTTGTTGCATCTCTCGCAGCATCTCTGGGTGCCATGGTCGCGAATCTTACAATTGGTAAGAGAGGTTATGAAGATGTTTCAGACCAAATGGAATCCGCCCTTGAGGTATGTGAAAACGAAATGACATATCTATGCGATCTTGTCAACAAAGATGTTCAAGCCTTCGATCAGGTTATGTCTGCGTACAAGCTCCCGAAGAACACGGATGATGAAAAAGCTGTTCGAAAGGTCAAAATTCAGCAGGCACTGAAAACAGCTATTGAAGTTCCCTTTGACCTTGCCAGAAGAGCTAAAAACATCATCATTAATCTTGAGAGAGTTGCCAAATGGGGAAACCTAAATGCCATTTCAGATGTTGAAAGTGCTGCTCATCTTCTCCTTGCGGTTTATTATGTTGCCAAGGCAAATGTAATGATCAATATGAAAAGTCTGAAAGATGAAAAATATTCGGAATGGATAAAGGAGGAAATGGATCACATTGAAAAACAGATAAGAGGCGCTCATGAAAGAATCCTTGATGTGATCGCAAAGAGAAATGGTTGAATACAAGTTAATTAAGAAAGACCCAAATTCCCGCGCTCGTCTTGGAAAATTGAATACCTTGCGCGGGATAATTGATACACCTATATTCATGCCGGTAGGGACCAATGCCACGGTAAAAGGTATCTGGCAACACCAACTCAAAGAAGTTGGAGCACAGATAATTCTAGGAAATGCTTTTCATCTTTATCTAAAGCCAGGTTTGGAAATCATGCGTGAATTTGGTGGATTGCATGAATTTATGAGTTGGGATAAGCCGATTCTCACTGATAGTGGCGGTTTTCAGGTATTCAGCATAAGGAACAAAAAAGTTAGTGATGAAGGCGTTGTATTCAAATCTCCCATTGATGGCTCAAAAATATTGATGACTCCAGAGCTTTCAATGGAAATTCAGATGACGCTTGGTTCTGACATAGCTATGGCTTTTGATGAATGTGTATCACCAGAAATGCCTCGTGAATATGCTGAAGAGTCTGTGTTGCGCACTACGGAGTGGGCAAAACGTTGTCTTGCTCATCATGACAGATCACAGGCCCTTTTTGGAATTGTGCAGGGAGCCTTTGACAAAAAGCTCCGCGAAAAAAGTGCGGCTGATATCACCTCAATGGACTTCGATGGTTTCGCAATAGGAGGATTAAGTGTAGGAGAACCTTTTTCCATTACAAGAGAAATTCTCGAACACACTGTGGATTTTCTGCCAGAAGACAAACCGAGATACCTAATGGGAATCGGAAGTCCTGATCTTATTCTTACGGCCGTTGAAAACGGTATCGATATGTTTGACTGTGTTTTACCAACCAGAATAGGACGTCACGGCACTGCTCTCACCTGGAGTGGTAAAATTAATTTGAAAGCGGCAAAGTTTAAGCACAGCAAAGAGCCTATTGACAGCGAATGTAATTGCAAAGTCTGTCAAAACTATTCAAGAGGTTACATATATCACCTTTTTTCAAGAGATGAAATGCTTGGCAAATTGCTTGTAAGTTACCATAACATACATTTCCTTCTTGATTTTACTGGAAGAATTCGTGAATCCATAGCATCTGGAACCTTTAAAGAGTTCAAAGAAGAGTGCTATAGTAGAGGTCTGATTAAGAGGGAAGTATTGTTGCATGAATTATAGAGTGAAGAGGTGATCTCATGAAGAGAGCCGCAGTGTTAATAACATTATTAGCAATTGCATCAGTGTTGTTTGCATTTGACCCTTTTCTCGTTCAAACGGGAGGGAATCAAGCTCTTGCACGGGGTTATTGGGCTGGCTACGGAAGTCCTTCAGACCTTTACGGCATAATGTATCATGGCTTTTCACCACAAGCTTTTGAATATCGAAGAAGCGGAGCTACAACTTATGATCGTGACCTTCACTTAGCGCTATATGATCCTTCAGATGGCGGAATGGCAGGCATTTTAGAATATACTTTTAACATCGGGGCGACAAATAATTATCGTGCCCTCAGTTATCTTGTGTCTTCAGGTTTGAACTCTTCGACAAACTTTGGCGTAAAGTTGGAATTTGAGAAGGAAAACATCACCAGCTCTTCGACGGATACATATTGGCTTTCTCTGAGTGCCGGCGTTACGGGAATTACATTACCCTATCTTGAATACATAGCTGCTTTTGAAAATGCTTTGCTCTGGAGCAACGATTCAACGGCAACTGCCGAAAGACTTGATATGCTTGTTGGCTTCAGATTGGTTTTTGACCTGTTACATATAGGCTTTGAAGTAGGCACTAGAAACGGAATGAATGTTAGATACGCCGGTATATCAACTGAGCTACAGCTTTTTCCGGGGTTTTTAGTACGTGGGGGTTTTAGTTATAATGCTGATCTAAACTGGGAAAATTTTGACCGTGTTATAGGAGGCGGATTAGAATTTAAAGCTGGAAACATGAAATTTTCCGCAGGTATAGGTGCCAATCTGGATAACACGATCAGAGACAGTAACATCGATATTCCTTTCATGTGGGGAGCTTCATTTTGCGGTGAATGGTAATTAAGTGTTTTGCTTATATGAACTTTGATATTAAAAAAAGCGCCTTATCAAAGGCGCTTTTATTTTGGAGCGGAAGACGGGATTCGAACCCGCGACCCCCTGCTTGGCAAGCAGGTGCTCTACCACTGAGC
>NZ_CEYIHJ010000028.1:13797-14972 GCF_982836095.1 Kosmotoga sp. | reverse complement strand
CCGATATGCAAATTTGAATAACGGTCGATGCGCTAAAAAGCGTTTCAGGTTTTTGCTACGGATTTTTGATAGAGGTACAGTGTATTATCTGCGCTATTTGAAGGATATACGTAAAAGATCGAATAACATTGAAGCTGAACTGCACCGCTCAACGAGGAATAAAGAATTGATAGCCATGCTGAACCTTGAAAAGTCCCTTGTTTACTTCACGACCTCTTTGAGATCCAACGAGCTTATGTTTGAAAAATTAAAACGAGCAAACATCCTTACTCTTTATGAAGAAGATGAAGAATTATTCGAGGACATCATCATTGAAAACCGCCAGGCCATTGAAATGGCGCGCATATACAATGACATTCTAAGCGGCATGATGGATGCTTTCGCTTCTGTTATTTCAAATAACCTCAATGTGGTGATGAAGATATTGACAATTGTAACGCTGGTGCTTCAAATTCCCATGCTTACAGCTTCCATATATGGCATGAACATCGCTTTGCCTTTGCAAAATTCGCCACATGCTTTCTATATAACCATGAGTATTTCAGCTGTGGTAGCTGTTATTTTTGGATTTGCGTTGTTTAGAATACGCTGGTTTAAGTGACTTTTAGCGATTTCAACACAGTTGTTTGGATTATGGAAACCAAGAGCAGATAAGCAAGTAAAAACCAGTTAGGCATTAAAAGTGAAGGAAAGGCATATATAGAAGCCAGAGCCATAGAGATGACCATTATGGTTCTGGTGTTTTTTATGTAGAGTTTTTTCAATTTATCGTAGAAATGATCTCTGTCACCTTCAAAAGGTGATTTACCGTTTAGTGCCCTTCGCAAAAAACCTAAAGTGAGGTCCAGGAGAGGCAACCAGAGAATCCCAAAAGCGGTTAAACCGAATCCAGAATTAAAGGCTTTTATAAAGGCTATTCCAAAAAAACCTCCAAGAAGGTATGAGCCTTCGTCCCCCAGGAACATTCTGGCAGGTGCTATATTGAATATGAGAAAAGCACCTATTATAGGTACGATCCAGCGGAAAAATCCTAGGCCTGGGATGAAAGAAAAGGCGATGGCTGTTACAAGGCTAAGTCCTCCACAAAGCCCGTCCATTCCATCGACCATGTTAAAGGCATTTATTATAGCTGCAAAAACTTATTTAAGGATAGCTTCAGAAAATGTAGCAAATTC
>NZ_CEYIHJ010000028.1:9327-13787 GCF_982836095.1 Kosmotoga sp. | reverse complement strand
TTTATTATAGCTGCAAAAACAAATGCAAGAATCAAAGAGGTTATAACGGAATTCCCATCGAAAAAGGAAAAACCAAACCCCACAACCAGCTCTGTAAGCAGTCTCAATTTAGGAGAGAGCCCTTTGAGGTCATCAACAAAACCGAGAATCCAGAGTATGGACAACGGGAAAAGATAAGAGAATATCTCCGCGTTGAATAAAAACGCCGTGAGAACCAAGGCGAGAAGTATTCCAAGGCCACCTGTAAAAGGAATGGGTTTTTCATGGGGTTTGAGCAGCCCTTTAGGCTTGTCAAGAAGACCAAAATGAATCCCTATCGCCATAGAAAGATACATCAATACAGTTGATAATGCAAAGGAGTACAGGTAATTCATTCTCTGTCACCTTCCAAATTGCTCAACTGCCCTGTGAAGGTGGTGCACAACATATTCTTGCTCTGCTTTTGTTATTGAAGTATAAAAAGGTATCGCAAGAGTTCTTCTGGAAATCGATTCTGTAACCGGTAGAAAACCTTCTTCGTAACCGAAAAGCCTTTTATAGAAGGGTTGAAGATGTACAGGTCTGAAATAATCACGACTCTGAATTCCCTGTTCACGCAGATAATCAATTACTTTGTTCCTGTCAACTGTTGGTGCCAGCTTCACCACGTAGACAAACCAGCCTATGGAAGTTGCGTAGTTTTCCACAGAAGGAGGCTCAATGCCATCAAGCTTTTCAAAGAGAGAGCTGTAATATTCAGCAGCTTCAGAGCGCTTTGAGAGTATTTCATCAATTTTCTTCATTTGCTCTACTCCAATAGCTGCTGAAAGTTCGTCAAGTCTATAATTATAGCCTATCCGAATATGCTCAAGCCATTCTTCGGCTTCGCCCCTTCCCTGGTTCCTCATACTTTTTGCGGCTTTTGCCAGCTCTTCGTTGTTGGTTACAATGATTCCACCCTCGCCCGTGGTTATCTGCTTATTAGGATAAAAAGCAAAAGCGCCTGCTACGCCGAAAGTTCCAAGCTTCTTCCCTTTATATGCACTTCCGAGAGCTTCACAAGAGTCCTCAACGATCTTGATTCCGAACCTATCACATATTTCCACCACGCTGTCCCAATCCATTGGATGACCGAAAATATCAACACCCATCAATACCTCGGGGACAAAGGGTTTTAACTCAAGCTTTTCCGTGGCCAATCCTTTTTTGGAGTAGTGCTCTAAAGCTTCAAATAACGTATCAGGAGAGATATTCAGTGTTTTCTCATCGATATCCGCAAAAACTGGAATTCCGCCATTGTACAAAGCCACATTCGCAGAGGATATGAATGTAAAGGAAGAAGTGAGCAATCTTTGGCCCTTTCCAAATTCCAAACCGCTCAATATAAGATGTAGCGCGCTTGTGCCACTGTTCACCGCTACGGCATATTTGGCGCCAACAAAAGAAGCCATACTTTCCTCAAATGCTTTTACTTTCTCGCCAATCGAGAGAATACCAGATTTCATCACTTCAATGACAGCTTCTATTTCTTCAACTGTGATATAAGGTTTAGATAGAGGAACGAACATCCTTCTCACTTCCTTTTTCTTTTCGCGATTTTGCAAAATAGGACAGTATCAAGCCAAGACTGAAAGACCAAAGAGCAGCCATGCCAATCTGGTATTCCCTGGGTAAGGAAAATGTGAGGGCATGCGCCGGGATCCAGAACCACAGCAATGAGTATAGAGATTTGTCTAGATTTGCCCAGTTGCTTTTTCCTGTGAAGAGATTATCTAAAGCCCTATGCAGAATCACCAGAAAGGGTCCAAATTGAAAATTCATGCTCACAGACCTTGAAAGAGCATTTAGAAAACCGGAAGCGGCACTCTCCGGTAATAATCCATGAAGTATCAAAGCTGCGACAAAACCTTCAAAGCCGATGAAAGCGATCTTTATTGGAATTGCAAGAAATGCCCAGATAAACGTCTTGGAAAGGAGTTCCATACCCCTTAATTTTCCCCTACCTGATATTCTGGTGGCAACAACCTCTCCAATAGTTCCAAGGATGGCGAACTGAATTATCGCAGATAGAAAGGGATAACCTTTAACAAAATCAAGATAAAAATTCATTTTTGCAACTCTCCTTTTTTGCCAAGTTCAGGAATAGTAGTTTCGATCTGTGCTGTTGCATCAGGGACGTATTCTTTTATGAGCGAATTTAGCCCATTGAAGTCACTGCTTTCAACAGCTTTTTTGAGCTTGCTGACCAATTCTTCAAGCTGTTCTGAAGATAATCTCTTTCCGGATTTGAGTTTAAAGATTTTTGGATGAGGCGTTTTTTCAAATGCTTCACCTTGCAATGAGAGTCTTTCAAAAAGCTTTTCGCCAGGTCTGATGCCAGTGTACTTTATTTCTATCTCTTGATCAGGTACATAGCCCGCCAAAGTGATCATGTCCCTGGCAAGATCAGAAATTTTCACAGGCTTTCCCATATCCAGAACGAAAACTTCTCCACTGGAAGCAAGAGCCCCTGCTTGAAGCACAAGTGAGACAGCTTCAGGAATTGTCATAAAATAGCGGGTCATTCGTGGATCTGTGACAGTCACAGGACCTCCAGACTGAATCTGCTTTTTAAACTTCGGTACAACACTTCCCCTGCTTCCTAAAACGTTGCCAAACCTAACCATTGCAAACTTGGTTTCAGATTTTCCGGAAATTGCCCTCAACATTTCCTCAGCAAGCCGTTTGGAAACCCCCATAATGGAAGATGGATTCACCGCTTTGTCCGTTGAAATCATCACCATAGTCTCTACATGGTATTTGTCTGCAAATCTGGCAATTGTATACGTACCAAGGCTGTTCACCCTGAAAGCTTCGGTGGGGTTTTCTTCCATAATGGGAACATGTTTATGAGCTGCGGCATGGAAAACAAGTTGGGGCTGCAATGTTGAAAAAAGGTATTCCATTCTGTGTTCATCTTGAATATCTGCGATTATACGGTGTGCTTTGAGCTTCGGATAAGCGCTTTTTAGTTCGCTTTCGATTTCATATATGCTGTTTTCGCCCTTTCCAAGCAGAAATATCGCCGCTGGTGAGAGTTCAGCGATTTGCCTGCAAAGCTCGCTACCGATACTTCCGCCAGCTCCTGTTACCAGAATTCTTTTACCTGAGATGAACTTTCTCAATTCGTTTTTTTCAACAGATACTGTTTCACGGCCCAGAAGGTCTTCAACGCTGATTTCTCTTAAGTATCCAAGACTAGCCTTTTTGTTCATGAGTTCAGCGAGCCCCGGAAGTGTTTGAACCTGGACTTTTTTCAGGTCAATGAGAGACATTATACGTCTGATTTCTTCAGAACTGGCTGAAGGAATGGCGATGATAACCCTGGATATGTTATGCTTTTCAACCAGATCCATAACCATTTCGGTAGTGCCTAAAACAGGCAATCCATGGATACGTTTTCCTCGTTTTCTCGGAGAATCGTCAAGGAAACCTATTATCCTTCCATAGGAGGGATTTCGCATGATTTCTTCTGCTATGGACATCCCGGCATCTCCAGCTCCTATAATCAATAGTTTGTCACTTGAGCCACCTTCACGGTCAATTCTCAAGAAGAGATATGTAAGCCAAAAAATCCTTGACCATATGATCAGCAGGGTAGCTCCAATGAAAGTCATTGTGGAAACGGTGATAGGCACAGTGAAAATCTTGACATCAAAAAGCAGCATGAATCTGCCGAAGAGAAAACCTGCGATATATCCGATTAAGGTACTACGGAGAATTATCCAAAAATCCCGGAAATTGGCGTAACTCCATGATACACGATATGTTCCGTTGACGATCAGCGATAGAAGAACAATAAGGCTGAAGAAAGCCCCATTCTGAAAGAACTCAGGTTCATTAAGGCTGAAAATACCGTACCTGAAATACATTCCCAGAGCATAAGAGGCGTATATCAAAAGGTAATCGGTTAAAGCAAGGATAAAAAATCTCTTTATCTCTCTACCTTTATCCATGCTCATCACTTCTCACTTTACCCAGTAAAGTCCAAAACCCGCTGTACCCGGACCAACGTGAGTTGATATTATCTTCCCCATAATTGACGTAGTCATTTTGCGGATGACATAAGTATCTTCAAGAAGCTTCTTCAGTGCGTTTATACCGTTTTCATTATCAGCGTGCACAAGTATCACATCCACCGTGGAACCTTTGGGAACCTCTTCCAAAATCTTGTTCAACAACATAGTTTGGGCTTTTTTTTCACCCCGCACCTTTTTGAATGGAATCAATGCTCCGCTTTCGTGTTTAATATACAAACCGACGTTGATGCTCAGCAGGTTTCCTACAAACCCCTGAAATTTAGAAACCCTTCCGCCTTTTACAAGAAAGTCGAACTTCGAGACATAAAAAACTGCATGGTATCTGCCTTCAGCGATTTCTCTTTCAAGGATTTTTCCGCTTTCTTCTGCATTTTTACCCTCACTTATCAATTCACGAGCACG
>NZ_CEYIHJ010000028.1:0-9317 GCF_982836095.1 Kosmotoga sp. | reverse complement strand
TGAATTGATGGCACTTGCTTTTTTTGTATCGACTACATAAATGGGCTTGTCAAATTCTTCAGCGACCATTTTTGCCGTGTTATAGGTACCCGAAATGCCTGTGGAAATGCAAAGTACGAGAATTTCTTCATATCCATCCTCAAATGCCTTTTCATAAAGAGAGCGTATTTCTCCTGGGGATGGCTGGGAAGTAGTAGGAAGTTTTTCGCTAATTTCAAGCCGTCTCCAAAAATCCTTTATGACTGAAAGGTCTCTGGAATCATCATCTTCTTGTGTTCCGTTGGGCCAGGTCAAGTGCAGAGGAATGGTTGTTATATCGAGTTTCTCTATCCAGTCTCGAGGAATATCGGCGGTGCTGTCAAGCATTATCTTTGTCCTCATCGTAATACCTCCAATTTAAATTTCCATCTTGATAGTAGTATATCAAATATTCAGCTTTTGCTTAGAAAGTATGGAGTTAACATCCTGAACAACGAATAATTGATTCATGGGATTTTGTCTGATGCAATTTGCATAAATGGTAAAATCAAACGAGGAGGGTGTCTATGGGAAGGCTCAGCCGAAAAGTTTCTTTACAGTTTTTTCTTTTTGTGGTTTTGGTTTTAATTTTCATAGGTGTCTTTACCTTTCTTTCATTTGTAAGGGCTTCTAAAGAAGAATACACGAGCTATCTCGAAGCGAAAAAGCAGGATGTGTATAGCTGGTTCATTGAGTACAAGAAATCATTACGTGATAATCTCAAGTTCTTTCTTGAGAATGGTCGTTTACTTCCCGAGGTCAAACTACTGGTTGAATACAAACCCGATAACATAGCAGTTTTCAAAGACGAAGTTAACCTTTCGGAAAGTTATGAAAATCTACTGAGTGAATTTGGAAATACATTCTATGCTTTCCATGGCGAGTTGCTTTATTTTTATCAGGTCGATTACAGCGGGAGAAAATTCCTTCTTGCCAGCAAAGTCGATAAATCATTGATAGATGCTCTTTCTAGTTCTCTAGGGAAAGATACTCTTGTTTTCCTTTATAAGGATGGTCTTTACATAGTTCCAGAGGATTTTAAGGAATTAGAAATATATCCAACTATGGTAAAAAACTTATATGACGACAGTTCTGAAAGACCTGTCAACTACGTTGCAGTGCGTAGTTGGTTGGACCAATTGCTATTTGGAAGCAAATATCTGGTTGATCGTGTTGAATTAGTCGGAGCTAACGTCTACATTCTTCAATCGGAAAAACTGCTCAGTATTTTCCAAAAGCGCTTTGCTTATCTGATGCTTGCTGTAACAATGTTTGTATTGCTTTTTTCTTTTACCTTTTCTGCGACATTGAATTCATATATATCCAGGGCATTGAAAAATATCATCGAAGGATTCGAATCAATAAAACAGGGAAAATTCGAAAAGGTGAAAATAAAGTCTCGTGACGAATTACAGCTTATAGCTCAAGAGCTCAACAAGACTATGGAATTTATCAAGGATACCCTTGAGAAGCTTAAACTCTCTAATGAACAGCTGAAAGAGGCATCAATAATAGCGCAGCAAGCCAATAAGATGAAATCCGAATTCCTTGCAAATATGTCTCATGAAATGCGCACCCCTATGAATGCCGTGCTTGGCTTTACAGAACTTCTCATGGCTGAAGAAGACAATCCTGAGAAGAGAAAATATCTTTCTACAATTTATAAAAGCGGTGAACATCTCCTCAATCTCATAAATGATGTACTTGACCTTTCAAAGATAGAATCCGGCAAATTAGAAACCTTTAAGGTTCCTTATAGTCCACGGGAATTACTCAAAAACCTCGTTGAAACATACATTCCTCTGGCGTCTTCTAAAGAATTACATCTGGCTTATAACATCGATGAAGCCATTCCTGAATATCTTCTTGGCGATGAGTTGAGAATTCGGCAGATTCTCACAAATCTCATTTCAAATGCGATAAAGTTTACAGAAACTGGATATGTTACCATAAGGGCCATTAATGGCGAAACAACCATCGACTACATTGTGAAAGATACCGGGATAGGCATATCAGAGAAAGATTTTAAAAGGATATTTGAGCCATTTACACAACTGGATGGAACGATGTCAAGAAAATATGGTGGAACTGGTCTGGGCCTTACAATTACAAAACGTCTCGTTGAACTGCTTGAAGGGGAACTTTTCATAAAAAGTTCCCCTGGTAAAGGGACAGAAATCACCATAAGGCTTAAAAAAGAAATCCCTTCTGTCGTTAGTAACATACCGACAGAGAGTGATAAATCCAGTTCCTTAATGTTGCTTTTGATAACGCAGGATACTGAACTCCTGGAGAACCTTGGATCTACATTTTCCAGACATGGTATGAAATATAGATATACGGATGACCTGGATCTCGCAAAGCTTTTGTTGAATAATCAAGAGTTTTCTTTTGTGCTTTTAGATGGTGATTCTTACGTTGGAGAGCTTAAAGGGTTTCTGGAAAAGCTGAAAATCCCGTTTTTGATCCTTTCAGAGAGAAGGGACATTGATCAGATTTTTGGCGAATTTACGGTTGCAAAGCCAATCTCCGAAGATCGTCTTATAAATAAAATTTACAGCACGATTCAGAAAGCAGAAAAATTTGTACCTAAAAAGGCGAAAATTCTAATTGTGGAAGACAACGAGGCAAATAGATTGTTATTCAAAAAAATGCTGGAAAAGATGGGACATGAAGTCAAAGTTGTCGAAAACGGGAAAATTGCAGTTGAAATCATGAGCAAGGAAAAATTCGATATGGTTTTCATGGATATGCAAATGCCAATAATGGATGGTTATACAGCGACAAGGAAATTGAGAAAAAAGGGTATTGAAACCCCGATAATTGCCCTCACTGCTCATACCTTGCGTGGTGATGAAGAAAAAGCTTTAATAGCTGGATGTGATGGCTATTTGGGTAAGCCTGTCAAGCGGAAAGACCTCCTTGATGCGGTGAGGAAGTTCCTGGATCTGAAAAAAAACGAAGAAATCGGCAATGAAGAAAACCCTGATATAGAAGACGCTTCAAGTGCCTTCAATAGCAGGGTTGAAGTTTTTGCCAAAAAAATGGGGCTTTCCATGGAAGAAGCCCTTACAATGTTTGAAGAATACGGCAAGTTCATCGAAGAAAGGATAGAATTTATTCAGAAGAAAATAAAAGAAGAGGATTTTGAATCACTGGCCATAGAAGGGCATAGTTTAAAAGGTTCTGGCTCGATGTACTCGGTTGAAGAAGTATCAAAACTCGGGTTGAGCATAGAAAAATCTGCAAAGGAGCAACGAATTGATGAACTACACTCGCAATTGAAAGCTCTAATAAAATTGAAACGAAAAATTTGGGGATAGCTTACAGAAGCATTTCCAGCTGGTTCTTTCCTTCGACATATTTGTATGAAACCTTCTTTGCCAGGGACCTTATCAAATATATTCCCATACCACCATCTTTGAATTCCTCTATTCTCGAAAGATCCGGCAGTTTCCTTTTTAGAGGGTTAAAGGGTTTTCCAGAATCAGATATGGTTATTTCGATATCCCGCTGTTTTATATCTACTTTAATGTCAATACGGTTGTTTTCCATTGTGCAACCATGTTTCACGATATTTGTGCACGTTTCGATAATGACCAACTCGACTATAAAGGCCTTTTCGTTGCCCACAATTGGTACTAATTTCTCGTATATTTTTGATGAAGCATTGTCAACCTCTTTCAGGTTCGCTTTTACTTGTAAAAACATTTCATTCCTCACGAGGATCCACTAATAATTCAGAAATATCCTCAACGATTTTTATCACTTTGTTTATGCCAAGAAGCAAAAGCACTTTCCTCACATAAGGTGAAGGAGAAACAATGATGAGTTCAGAACCCATGTTTTCGAGTTTTTTACTCAAGGAAAGAATCCTTGCGATGCCTGATGAGTCAATAATATCAACGTTTTTCAGGTTAAGAGCGAGTATGTCGTCACTATCGACAAAGCCAAACAGATCATCGAAAAATTTTTCATTTGTGAACGCGGTTATTCTTTTTTCCTGAACCACAATTTCCTTTACCATGGGATCATCTCCCAAATCTTTCTAATGCCATTGAAACCGAGTCACAATCAATATCAAACAGTGTATTCAACTTAAGCATCATAAACAGGTTCTTTAAGTCTGGCGATAACCCGCACAGTACTATAGGGATCCTGCTTTGAGATAATTTCTTGTATAATGCGATGAATGAGGCTATCCCCATGCTGTCGATAAAAATCAGATTATCCGCATCGAAGATTACTGCTTTAGATTGCTCGAGCTTTTGTTTTAATAACCATTCTCTGAATTCGATGGAGATTTCGCCTGTAATTCTCGTGGGTTCCTTCAATTTGATCACTGAGCACGTGCCATTGACCTTCTCAACTTTAAACAATGGAATCCCCCCTATTGAAATTGTATACCAATGATTGATATGTCATCTTCAAATTCTTTGGAGCCGTTGAAAGCCTTCAATTGATAGAAAACGCTTTCCAACTGGTTTTTCAATTCAAGGTTTCTATATTTGTAAAGGCTTTCCATGAGTCTTCTTGAGCCGAAAAGCTGACCATCGCCATCAGTTGCTTCGGTAACTCCGTCAGTATACAGAAAAAATCTTGCTCCCGAAGAAATGTTATAGCTTTTAGTGCTGCCCTTAAGCATATCTATACCTATAATACTTTCAGCGGATTCTTTCAATTCAAAGATGTCTTCTGCGATAAGTATTGGTGCGGGGTGACCAGCATTTGTTATTTCTACTGTTTTGCTGTCATTGTGAAAGAGAGCAGCCGTTACTGTAAAAAACAGCTTAAAATCGTTGAATCTGAAATTTTTATCAAGTTCTAACATGAATTTGCCTAATTCAAAATTCGGATGGTTATCACAATAATCCTCGATAAACCTGTGAACAATAACGGATAACATGGCGGCATTTACACCGTGTCCTGCAATATCAGCAAGGTATAACAACACTGTCTTCTCATCAATAGCGATGATATCGAAAATATCCCCTCCAACTTTGTGGGAAGGTTCATAAATCCAATGTATGCTTTCAAAATAACCTTCAGGAGGAGAAGAAGGAATCAGTGATTTTTGGATTCGGGAAGCAGCCACCAGGTCCTTTTCCAAAATTGATACGGCGTTTTCAAGAGAGTTGATCAAATTGTGAAGCTTCAGCTGGGTTTTCACCCTTAAAAGCACTTCTTCATGCAGGAAAGGCTTTGTAATAAAGTCAACAGCGCCATTTCTAAGAGCGATGAGCTTGTTTTCCTGGTCCGTAGATCCCGTGAGAACAATGATTGGTATCTTTTCCAACTGTTTGTTTTTCTTTATGGTGTCAAGCAATTCCAAACCATTCATATCTGGAAGCATGAGATCAAGAAGAATTAAATCTGGAGATTCGAGTTCTGCCACACTTAAGCCTGTTTTTGCATCAAAAGCTTCCAGAACATCATGTCCTACCTTGTTAAGTATTAACTTTAGCAACATTCTTATCGTTCTATCGTCGTCGACAACGAGTATTTTACCCATGTTACCCCCTGAGCCGATTTTATCATGAAAGGAATTCGTGCTTCATTTTCACTGTACTATTCAAAGTATCGTATCGCTTCAGCCGGTGGCAGCTTTGAAGCGAGATAACTTGGAACAAAGGTAGATAAGAGCGAGATTACATAAAAACTGAATCCCATAATCATCAGCTGGGACCATGGTATATAGAAATTCAACCCTTCTAGTGCTGGAGATGAAAACATTTCGTAAGTTGTCAAAATCCCCGTTAAAAAGCCCAGCAAAAGCCCGATTATCACTGAAAAACTAGCCTCAATCCAGAATGAAGAAAAGATCATATTCCGGGTGAAGCCTATGGACTTGAGAATCCCTATGATCCTTTTACGCCTGTAAAATGCTTTGAACATTGTAATGGCGGTACCTGCAATACCCACGAACATGCCAAAGTACAAAAAAGACCTGAAAATCTCAACGATCCCTTTGATAGAACTGTTGATAATCTTTAGGATATCATCTATAAAAATGGAAAACATACCTGACATTCCGACTAACGAACTCACCTTTTCATAATTCGTCTTCTTTTCTTCGTAGCTATTTCCATTGAGACTTATGAATAACATTTTACTGCTTAATTTTGCCCAGATTTCTTCGGGCAAACTTTTGGAGTAAATAAAGATCCCGTTGAACATAGAAAGGGTATCCTCTGGAATAACGCCAACAACAGAAAGCTTCATTGGACTTTCAAGAGGAATCCACACACTCCTGGTTTCCCTTCTTGGTTGTTGAGGGCCTGAGAAAGCTTGTTCGGAAGAAAATTCGGTGATCGTGACATTATCCCCAGGATTGGCTTTGAGAACACTTTCCGAAATTGCTATGGCTTCAGGGTGAGAAACGAGATAATTCCATAAAACTGAAATATCAGATCTTGCGCCTTTTAATGAGCCAGTGGTTTTGAGGTTTTTCAATGCAAAAGAACTCCCCTCGGGGAATTTTTCATCTATAAGATAAACATTCACCTTTTTAGATTCCCCAACAGGTGTAATAACTTTCGCCCTTCCCACGAGTATGGTCGTAGCTGCTTGAACTCCCTCGAGGGTAGAAAATTCAGTAGCAGACATAGTTGTTTCCCCGGATAATGAAGATGCGTAAACATCATAGCCATAAAGGAAAAGGTTTCTGCTTTCAGCGAGATTTTTTTCCTGGGTATAAGGGATAATAGAAATAACAGTGATTATATACACTACCATGGCATACATAGCGATTGTCATGGCAGTTGTGAGTTTATTTCTCGCAGGGAAAGAAATTGAAATTTTCAGAGTTGGAGTGTGCTTCTTGCTTCTTTTGAAAAGCTTTAACAGTATCCACTCAAAAATTTTAAGGTTGTAAGTTCCAAGAAGCATTACAGATAGTAGGATAGAAAATCCCTTAATGGCGATAAGTGTAATGGAATCGGAACCAGCTTTATTGACAAAATCTACTGAATTGCTCCAAAAAATGAATCCAAGCGCGGCTATGCTAAAAAAAGATACAACCAATCGCTTTTTCTTTATCGGTATTGCAAGAGGAAGAGTAAAAAGCACAAGGACAACTCCCAAAACAAAAAAGGAAGCATTCTCCGATCTAAATCCCCCAAAGGCAATCAAAGCCGAGATAATCACCGATAGAATAGACAATAATTTAAAACTTTTTGTCTCAATCCCCAGTTCTTCGGGTATGTTTCTAACTGCTCTGACAATATTCATTCTGGAAATTTTTCTACCAGCGTAAAGTGAAACCAAGATGGGAATCATCATACCCAACAAAAAACCGTAAATCAATGTTGAGGGTTTAACATACAGATCAAAGGTAGCTTCAAATGCGCTTGTATTTAATCTTGAACCAGCTGAGGAGATGAGCACGGATATGTTGTTTACCAGATTTACAAATTTGGAAAGTATGAATTTAGTTATAAATAATCCCGTAGGTATGCCCGCGATAGCTGCAAAAAGAGAGTAAAAAAAGCCTTCAAAAGTGATAACTTTTGACACTTCATTTCTCTTGAAACCAATTGCTCTCAATGTGCCTAATTCTACTTTTCTTTCTTCGGAAAGCATAATGTATATATTGATCAGCAAGAAAATACCTGCCACAATGGCAAAAAGGCTAAGTGCAAGGAAAATAAGTCCAATATTTCCCTGGGAGGCATCGGAAACGACTTCGCTCTTAACAGTTTCTATATCAAAGAAGCCATCCCCATGGGTTTTAACAAAGGCCACAACTTTGGGTGTAAGAGCTTCACCTTTGAGATAATCCCCTTTATTTGAAATAAAAATATCACTAAAGGCATCTGGTATATTTATTCCCAGGGCTTTCCTGGCATCGTTTGCGCTTAATAAAATAGTTCCCCTCATCGGATTCATTTCTGTTCCAGTGTAATTTACAAAGTCAGCTGCTTGATCTACAACATCGGTTATTTTTACAACAGGAAGCTTTATCCAGCTCAGCAACCTGTAACTTGCGTCAGGAAGAATCTCAAGTAGGTCTCCTTTGCCAACGCCAAGAGAATCTGCAACTTTTTTGTTTATTATTGCTGTGATGTAGCCATCACTTTTTTCTCCAAGGGCTTCAAATACATCTGTGCTTCCGCCTTTGCTGCCAAAGCTATTGACTTCAGCCGGATTTATCCCGATAAGGAAAGTGTCCATCGTTTTTCCAGGGGTTAGTTTCCTTGTTTCTCCAGGAATCCCGATGGTAATGTTCTTGGTAATTGCCGGTAAAACACCATCAATTAAAGTTGAGTCTTCTAACCAGGCGAGTTGTTCTTTGAGCTTTTCAGCATCGAAATATGGCTTACCGTCACCGGGCTTTAAAACCTCATCAATTTCCCCAAGCGAATGTTCGACCCGTGCATAGAGAAATTTTTGAAAGGAATCGTTCATAGCCATGGACCCTACTATAAGTGCCGTACCTATCAGAGAGCCAAGTATTACAAGCAGCGTTTCCGCTTTCCTTCTGAAAGCGTTTTTGAAACTCATTTTTAGCATTACTGGATTTTTCAGCATTGAGAATACAAGCCATAAAATAAGCGCGGCAACCACATATGATAAGATGTTTATCATTTTTTCTGTGCCTCCAATGTTTCAAGAGAAACGATTTTCCCGCTGTCCATGTGCGCTACTCTATCGGCATAAGAAGCTATTCTTTCATCGTGAGTTACTATTACAAAGGTCTGGTTGTACTTCTTGTTCAGCTCTACTATTAGATTCATAAGGTCTTTGCTTGATTCAGTGTCAAGTGCGCCAGTCGGTTCATCGGCCCAGACTATTTTTGGTCGGTGAACAAGAGCACGTCCAATAGCCACACGCTGCCTTTCGCCACCGCTTAATTGTGAAGGCAAATAATCTGCACGCTCATGGATACCCAGTTTTTTCAGCATGTCCAGAGCACACTTTCTTGCATCTTTCAAATTATAGCCGAGCGTGAGTAAAGGAAGTTCAATGTTTTCTACTGTTGTTAAAACAGGTATGAGATTATAGAACTGAAAAACAAACCCCATGTTAGCTGCCCTGAAGCGCGTTTTTAGATTATCGTCCATAGTATTCAACAACCTGTTATCAACGATTATTTCCCCTGAAGAAGGATCATCTATCCCTGAAAGGCAGTTTAACAATGTACTCTTGCCGCATCCTGAAGGACCGATAATCGCAAGTATTTCTCCCTCTTCAATCTCCAGATCCACATTCTTCAACGCATCTACCTTAACTTCCCCCGAATTGTAAATCTTGCACAGTTTTTTAGCCACCACAATCGCCATACTATCTACCTCTCAATC
>NZ_CEYIHJ010000027.1:4391-15627 GCF_982836095.1 Kosmotoga sp. | reverse complement strand
CATTAATCGCAGAGGCAAAGCGTGAAATCGAAGTGGATGTCGAAACAGCTATAGAACTTTCAAGTGTAGAATACAGGATCCTCAGGAAATTTATATTCAACAAAACTGGAATGGAACCGAGCTTTAAAATACGAACCAATCCCAGACTTATTGCTGGGATGATTTTACGTTTTGGAGATAGAGTAGTTGACATGAGTATATCAGGAAGGCTTAAAAGAATCAAACAAGGTATTGGTAGCTAAAATGAACCACTGGAGGTGGTTGAGTGAAGATCAGTCCCTCGGAAATCACGAGAATTATTGAAACCCAAATCAAAGGTATAGACAAAGAAATTGACTATTTTGAATCCGGGAAAGTCATACAAATTGGTGATGGAATTGCCCGGGTTTACGGGTTGAAGGGCGTCATGTCCAGTGAACTTGTTGTTTTTGAAAATGGTGTTTATGGCATGGCCCTCAACCTGGAAGAAGACAATGTTGGGGTTGTCATCCTTGGTGAATATAAGGACATCAAAGAAGGAGATCTCGTAAAGAGAACCGGAAGGATAATGCAAATACCGGTAGGTATGGATTTACTTGGTAGAGTGGTAAATCCCCTTGGAATCCCAATAGATGCCAAAGATCCAATTAGTGTAAAAGATTACCGACCTATTGAAGTCAAAGCTCCTGGCGTGGTTTTAAGAAAACCCGTTGACACACCTCTTCAAACAGGGATAAAAGCCATTGACTCCATGATTCCTATAGGTAGAGGCCAGCGAGAATTGATAATCGGTGACAGGCAAACTGGAAAAACTGCGATAGCCGTGGATACTATCATCAATCAAAAAGGGCATGGGGTTTACTGTATCTACGTTGCCATTGGCCAGAAATCTGCTGCTATTGCAAAGATAATAGATAAACTTGTTGAGACCGGTGCCATGGAATATACCACAGTAGTCGTTGCCTCTGCTAGCGACCCTGCTGCTCTCGCTTATTTGGCACCTTATGCAGGAGCCGCAATGGCTGAATACTTCATGTATAATGGCAAAGACGCTTTGGTGATTTACGATGACCTTTCCAAGCATGCAGCCGCGTACAGAGAGCTTTCTCTTCTTCTAAGAAGGCCTCCTGGACGTGAAGCATATCCAGGTGATGTCTTTTATCTCCATTCAAGACTCTTAGAACGAGCCGCAAGACTTAATGAAGAACATGGCGGAGGTTCTTTTACGGCGTTACCGATTATAGAAACTCTAGCCAACGATGTCAGCGCTTATATTCCTACGAATGTCATATCAATTACCGATGGGCAGATATATCTCGATCCAAATCTCTTTTATGCTGGTAATCGTCCTGCTATAAATGTTGGTCTCTCCGTATCCAGGGTTGGTGGTTCTGCTCAAATAAAAGCAATGAAAAAAATAGCTGGTAGTCTGAGACTTTACTTAGCACAGTACAGAGAATTGCTTACTTTTGCGCAGTTCGCAACAGATCTTGATCAGGCTACTCAGAACCAGTTGATACGGGGTGAAAAACTAACGGAGCTTCTGAAACAAGGGCAGTATGCTCCAATGCCTGTCGAAGAGCAAATCGTGGTTTTATATGCCGGAACGAAGGGATTTCTCGATGACATTCCCACCGAAAGAATAATTGCATTCGAAAATGCTCTTCTTCAAATTATGAAGGAAAAACATCCAGATGTACTTATAAAAATCAGGGAGGGAAAGGACCTTACAGATGAGATTGAGGAGAGTCTTACAGCTGCAATTGAAGATGCAAAAAAGTCCTTCCTGAGCTGAAGGTGGTATTGTGAGTAAAGGAAAGTTACGTGCGATAAAAGAGAGAATTGAATCCACTGAATCGACTATGCAAATCACCCGGGCAATGGAAATGGTGGCCCGGGCGAAGATAAAAAAGGTTGAAAAATCACTCGCTTTTGTAAGAGAATACGAGGCTGCTTTAAGAAAGAATCTATCGATTGTGAGTGCTTCCACAGACGAAACTGAGCTTTTCAGCGGCGAAGGTGATGTCTTGATAGTTGTAACCGCTGATATGGGTTTGTGTGGAGCGTTTAACAGTGAAGTTCTGCGTTTAGCTGATGATACCCTAAAAAAAGAAAAAGATGGGATAAAAGCGATTGTAACAATTGGCAATAAGGCTGAACAGCATTTCAAAGGATCTGCCTTGCACTTCGATAGTTTCACAAGATTTTACGACATACCAGATGCTGATGAGGCAGCGATGATATGGAATCGGGTCTTTGAAATCATGAGAAAAAAATCCGCATCCGGCTTGAAAATCGTGTACAGTCGCTTTAAGAATCCCATAATTCAGCTCCCGGTCCTTTACGAAGTATTGCCATTTGAAGCAGATGAAATCCCGGAGATCAAAGAAGTGTATGATTTTGAACCGAAAAGCGATAATCTGTACAAAGAACTGCTCGAATCATGGGTTACAAGCGCAATATTGCTGGCTACATATGAAACAAAAGTGGGCGAGCTGTTTGCAAGGCAAAACGCAATGAAAAATGCCACCGAAAACGCCCAGAAAATGATTGAACAGCTTACCCTTATTAGAAATAAGGTGCGTCAGGCTACCATCACTCAAGAGATAATTGAAGTTGTCAACGGCGCAGAAGCATTAAAAGGTTGATCTGGAGGTGTGAGCGTGGCAAAGAATACAAAGAAAGCCCAGAAGAAAGCCACCGGTGAAATCAACAAGGGCAAAATCGTTTCTATAATAGGGCCTATTATCGACGTCAGCTTTGAGGGAGCAACTCTTCCTGATATTTTAAATGCCCTTGAAGTAGAAAACGAATTTTTGGGCAAAAAAATCGTCCTTGAAGTTGCCCAAATTATCGGAGATAACATGGTTAGGGCCATTGCACTTGATTCAACAGATGGACTCGTGAGAGGTCAAGAAGTTATAGATACTGGAAAACAGATTTCTGTGCCTGTTGGCGATGAAATTCTCGGAAGAATGTTTAACCTACTGGGCGAGCCCATAGACGAACGAGGTCCGGTTGATGCAAAAGAGCGCTGGGAAATACATCGTGAACCTCCGTCTATTACCGAGCAAAAAACCGATATTGAAATATTGGAAACAGGCATAAAAGTCATAGACCTCCTTGCTCCTTTCAATAAAGGTGGGAAAATAGGTTTCTTTGGTGGTGCAGGAGTGGGAAAAACGGTTCTGGTTATGGAGCTCATAAGGAATATAGCCATTGAACACAAGGGTCTTTCAATATTCGCCGGAGTCGGAGAACGCACAAGAGAAGGGAATGACCTGTGGCTTGAGATGCAGGAAGCTGGCGTCCTTCCAAATACTGCCCTTGTTTTTGGCCAGATGAACGAACCACCGGGTGCAAGATTCAGGATAGGTCTATCGGCAATCACCATGGCTGAATACTTCCGCGATGTGCAGAAAAAAGATGTCCTTGTGTTTATTGACAATATCTTCCGATTCGTGCAGGCAGGCTCTGAAGTTTCGGCACTTCTCGGAAGAATGCCTTCCGCAGTTGGTTATCAGCCCACTCTTGCCAGTGAAATGGGCAAGCTTCAAGAACGAATAACCTCGACTAAAAGTGGTTCCATAACCTCTGTACAGGCTATATATGTTCCTGCTGACGATATTACAGACCCGGCCCCTGCCACTACTTTCAGCCATCTTGATGCCACTGTAAATCTTTCAAGATCCATTGCTGAACAGGGGTTGTACCCAGCAGTTGATCCCCTGGACTCTACATCAAAGAATCTCGATCCACTGGTTGTTGGGAATGAGCATTACCAGGTTGCCCGGAGAGTTCAGGAAGTTCTTCAGCGTTACAAAGACCTACAAGATATCATTGCCATACTGGGTATGGAAGAGCTCTCTGAGGAAGATAAACTCACCGTAAGAAGAGCACGAAGAATTCAACGATTCTTAACACAGCCTTTCTTTGTAGCGGAACGTTTTAGCAACATTCCTGGCAGGTATGTCCCCATAAAAGAAACCATTCGGGGTTTCAAAGAAATTTTGGAAGGTAAACACGATGATCTTCCAGAGCAAGCTTTCATGTCGGTGGGCACAATTGATGAAGTAGTAGAAAAAGCCAAGAGTTTTGCTGGAGGGCGATAGTGTGGCTCTTAACGTCAAAATATTGACCCCTGATGGAATTAAATGGAACGGAATGGCAGATTACCTCTCCTTCAGAACTATTGAAGGGGGTATGGGAATTCTTCCAAAGCGCTCTCCTTTGCTTGTCAAACTGTCAGTTGATTTAGTGGAGTTAAAAGCTTCTGATGGTGCAAAGCTCTCCTTTGCTATTCATGGCGGTTATTTATTGAACACCCGCGAAGGAACTACCATTGTTGCCGATGCCGTTGAAAAACCCGAAGATATCGATATTCATCGGGCTGAAGAAAGAATATCGAGAGCTAGGGAAATATTGAAAGTTGAGAAAGATGCAAGAGAGAGAGCTCGGATCAATGCAAAACTGCAAAGGCATATGCTGAGGATCAGGGTATTTAAAGAAAGAGTACATGGAAGTAACACAAAATAGTCGGGACCTAATGGTCCCGCTTTTTTTTGAAAGCCGCTATTAGATCGGTTTTCCTTTCTTCACCTCTTAGAAGCCTTTGAATATTTTCCCTGTGGCGGAAGATGGTAAATAACAGAAGCGCAAAAATCCAAAATCCCGCTTCTATGCCTGAAACGAGAAAAACAATTAGGTCCATGACTGCAACGGTGATTATGGATGCAAGAGAGACGTATTTCGTCAAGAGCACTATCGGTGTCCATATCGCTAGAAAAAGGGGAAGAAACCAGCCTTTCAGACCGGTTAACGTACCCACAGTACAGGCTACGGCCTTGCCTCCTTTGAATTTCAAAAAGATCGAATAACTGTGCCCGATAGCAGCAAAAAATCCAATTACAATTAGCTTTTCCTGCGGCAAGCCAAAAAACAAGCTTGCAATAAGCATGGGAACAAAAGCCTTGAAACCATCAAGGGTCATAGTTATAAATCCCAAAACTCCTCCCAGATTTCTGAGAACATTTGTTCCTCCCACATTACCACTGCCGACCCTTCTTATATCTATGCCTTTCACCTTTGGAATGAGATAACTGAAGGGAATGCTTCCCGAAAGGTAACCAATAATTGCCAAAAAAAAGACTTGACTCATTTTTTCCGCCTCAATTTTATAAAGATAGGCGTACCTTCGAGCGGATCAATGTTCTCCCTAATAGCTCTTTTCAACCCTCTCAGATAAGAATGGGTGAAAAGTCTGGGATCGTTGACATTGAGCATGATTAATGGTGGGCGTGTATTAATCTGAGTTGCATAGTAAATTTTCGCTTTTTTCACCTTTGTCCCCACAGGTGGTGTAGAACTCACAAAACGTCCAATGAGATTGTTCAACAAACCTGTGGGAATATGATAATCAATTTTTTCGCTTACAAGGAATATTTTGTCTATAAGCTCATCTATACCTCTACCGGTTATTGCAGAAGTGAAAGTCACCGGGCTATAGTTCACAAAATAGAGTTCGAGCTCAAAAGCTTTTAACAGACTACTGGCTTTTTTATCATTGATTAAATCAGCCTTGTTGAAAACGGTAATAAGGCCTTTTCCGTTTTTTTCTGCAAGTCCTGCTATCTTTTGGTCTTGGTTGCTTATACCCTGTGTAGCATCGACAACAAGGACAATTATGTCAGATCTTTCAATAGCATCAATCGCTCTCATTACACTGTAGTACTCAACATTCTTAACACTGACCTTTGATTTTTTTCTTATGCCAGCTGTATCAACAAATGTAATAGGAATATCGTCAATCAAAAGTGTTTCATCGACTATGTCTCTGGTAGTACCCGGTAATTCTGTCACAAGACTTCTTTGACTACCAACAATGGCGTTGAAAAGCGAAGACTTACCTGCATTCGGTTTTCCAACGATGGCTACCCTTATACTCGCTTCCTCCGCTTCGGGGACATAGTCTATATAATGACCATGAGCCTGAAGGGCCAGGATAACCGCTTCTAAAAGAATATCGATATTTAGGCCATGATCAGCAGAAATGGGTATGGGTTCTCCAAATCCAAGGCTGTAAAGATCTGGCTTGACATCAGTTTCAAAATTGGTGATGTTTTCCACTTTGTTAGCAACAAGAATGATTCTGTCCTTATATCTCCTCAAAAGGTCTGCAAGGTCATAATCAGCAGCAGTCAAGCCATGTTTTCCATCTACTACCCATAGAATCAAGTCACCATCATCGATGATGTCCAGTGTAACATCCTTCATTTTTTCTTCCACAATGTCTTTGGGGTCATCAAAAAGTCCGCATGTGTCAACGACTTCAAACCCCTTTTGCTGCCATTCAACTCTTCCAAAGACGAAATCCCGGGTTACTCCCGGGAGATCGTCAACTATTGCTCTTCTTCCGCCAACCAATCGGTTAAATAAGGTTGATTTTCCCACATTGGGGCGCCCCACAATCAGTACTGTTGCCACAGGTGTTTTCCTCCAGGTCTATTCAGAAGCTCCGTCACTGTCAAAATGCTCTCTGAGTTTATCTCCCAATGAAAGCGTAGCGCTGTCTTCTGATGATAACTCTTTCATAGCCTCTTCAGCTTCCCTTTTTTCTATGTCTTTCAAATATTGTCTTATTGAGACAACCATGTTTCTGGAATCATTTTGTGGATCATAGACCAGTCGAATTATCTTAAATTGATGCTTCTGCCCAATTTCTATGGCCTCATCTGCGTTCTCCACTTTTTTATCTGATATCTGTGAGACTGGTAAGAAAGCTTCTATGTTGTAATCATCAACGAGGACTATCGCACCAGATTTTACAGTGCGGGTAACCGTGCCGGAAACATAGTCGCCAACTTTTAGCTCTTCTGATACCCTTTTCCAGGGATCTTCAGAAGCTTTTTTGAGACTGAGCCTCATCCGGCGATTTTCCCTATCCATGGAAATGATCAGGGCAGAAACAACGTCTCCTTCTTTAACAACATCATCTATTTTATCCACAAAGTTCCATGATATTTCTGAGAGCGGTACAAAGCCAGAAACATATTCCTCGAGTTCAACAATTACCCCGGTTGGTAAGACCTTTGCTACTTTTCCTTCCACGATCTTCCCAATCGGATACTTAGACTCGATGTTGTCCCATGGGTCTCCTAAGGCTTCACGATAACTAAGTGAAAGAGTTCTCTTTTCTTTGTTGACTTCCTTCACTTTGACAAGAACTTCGTCACCAACCTTGACAACTTCCTGAAGCTTTTTCCTTGTATTTCCCCAGAAGACCTCGGAAATGTGTACCAGACCTTCAATACCATCTTCTACGGCTACAAAAAAGCCAAAAGGAACGATAGATTTGACTTTGCCTTTGTGCACTGAACCTACCGGGAAACGTTCCTCAATATCTTGCCATGGGTCCTTCTGCAATTGCTTAAGGCTCAATGAAATCTTTTTGTTCTCTATATCCACACCTATCACTTTTGCTTCAACTTTGTCTCCGGGTTTCAGAATTTTTTCTATCCTGACAGAGAAATCCCAGGAAACTTCTGATGCTGGAATCAGCCCTGTTACATCGGTTGTCAACTTTACAAAGGCACCGAATTTCTTCACCGATTCCACTACTCCAGTTACAACATAGCCTTCTTTTATGCTTTTCAGATAAGACTTTATTCTTAAATCCTTTAACTCTTTTAGCGAAACAACGATTCTCGGTGCGCTGCGCTTTGATCTTCTAAAAGCGATTATTTTGAAATCAAGCGTTTCTTCTGGAATTTCATCATCAATTTTAAGCCCAGAATGTGAACCAGGGAGGAACGCTTCAACTACATTTAAAAGCCTGACATTATAACCACTGCTTACCTTTGAAACGATTTTCCCTTTAACTGGTTCGTTGTTTCTGTATTTGTTCTCTACCTCTTTAAGCGCCTCTTTTCTGAATACTCTGATTTCAGATGCTGTGCTTCGCCCTTCCTCTTCGTTGACCTTTAATATGGTTACTTTTATCTTATCCCCTATTTTGTATTCATTAAGAGAACGAACCAATTCAGATTCTGGCACAAAACCATCCAGCTTTCCATCCAATAGAACTAGTAAGCCATCAGGTTGTATCGAATACACTTCAGCTTCCTTTACGCTCCCCCTCCTTATCGAAAAATCGTCCATACTTTCAAAAATCTCGTCCATACTGAGGTTTTCCTCGTTGTTTCTTTTTACATCATCCATTATGGATAACCTCCCCTTCGTATTTGGTTTCTATGTAATCCAGAATTCTCTGGATTTGCACAAATGGTGTTGATGTACCGCTTATCACGCCAACACTTTCAAACTCCGATAATAAAGGAAGCTCCTCAGGCTTTCGAATATGAAAGGCCTTCTTCCCGGAATTTTGAACAATGCGAGCAAGCTTTTTTGTGTTTGAGCTTTGTTTTCCGCCGACAACTATCACTGCTTCACACTTTTCTGCGAGTTTTTTCGCTTCTTCTTCTCTCTTAACGGTTACGCTGCAAATTGTGTCAAAAACCTCTACTTTCAAATCTATATTTTTGATCTGACTGGAAAAATTCATAAACTCCTGATGATTCATGGTTGTTTGAGAAATTATTGCGACTTTTTCTTCCGCCTTTTTTAAGATATCCGAATAGACCTTTTTTATATCATAACTCGGCTCAATAAGCAAATAATTCTTTAGCCTCCCACATATGGCTTCAACTTCGGCATGCCCTTTCCTACCGTAAATAACTATAAGGTAACCTTTTTTCTCCAGCCTTTCGGCCAACCTAAATACATTGTACACTATGGGACAGGTGAGGTCTACAACTCTTCCAAAGCTCTTTCGCAAACTCTTTTCCAATAGTGGAGATATACCGTGTGCTCTGATAGCAAAGGTTGACGAACTGAGTTCAGGATCTAGATCGGACTCAATATCTCTCAAAGTTTTGAGTCCCATTTTTTTTAGCCCTTCTACCACCTCTTCATTGTGTACCAGTTCGCCATTTGTATAAACCGTAATACCATTCTTCAATAATCTTTCACAAGTAGAAACCGCTCTATTAACGCCATAACAAAACCCTGTCGCAGCAGCTATATAGACCTTCATTGAAACTTCATCTTCTTTAAGATCAATTTTATCACCTCATTCAGAGGCATTTCTGTAGTATCAATCACAATAGCGTCATCAGCTGGCTTCAAAGGTGCTATTTCTCGTGAGGAGTCATTCTTATCTCTAAAGGAAATTTCTCTGAGAATCGCATTAAAATCAGCATCAATCCCCATTTTCTTGAGCTGGTTATATCTTCGTTTTGCTCGTTCTTCAGGCGAAGCCGTAATATAAAATTTGTAGTCGGCATCGGGTAAGACAACAGTTCCGATATCCCTTCCCTCCATCACTAAATCTCTGTTTTCCGCGAGTTTTCTTTGCTCCCTGGTAAGAAAAGCCCTAATCTCCGATATAGTAGCGATTTTAGAAGCGAGTAAGGAGATCTCAGATGTTCTGATTTCATCACCGATAGTAGCGTTATCCATAAGCAAATTGGGCGATTCAAAGCTGAAAATGGTATTTTGTATGACTTTTTCAATGTCGGTTTTTGATTCATAGGAATAACCATGCTTAAGCATCTTCCACGCCAACGCTCTATACATGGCACCAGTATCTATATATTCGAATCCAAGTTCCTTTGCAAGCAGTTTTGCAACTGTAGATTTTCCAGAACCTGCCGGCCCATCTATCGCTACTTTCATTTTTCCTCTTCTTCTCCTTTTACAAGGGATAGTTTTAACTCCCTCAGCTGACTTTGAGAAACTTCAGAAGGAGCTCCTGTCATGATATCAGAGCCACTGGCGGTTTTTGGAAAAGCAATAACATCCCTTATGGAATTGGCACCGGCTAAAATTGCCACTATGCGATCCAGGCCAAGGGCTATTCCAGCGTGTGGAGGTGGACCATATTTAAATGCTTCAAGTAGAAATCCAAATTTCTTATCGGCTTCTTCCTGCGAAAGGCCAATGAGCCTGAATACATCATTTTGTATGTCACGACGGTGAATTCTCACGCTACCGCTACCAATTTCAAAACCGTTGATTACAAGATCGTACGCCCGGGATTTTATCTTAAGAGGGTCACTGTTTTTGTACAGGGCCATATCTTCAAGATCCGGCATAGTAAAGGGATGATGTTCGGCTTCTATCCTATTTTCCTCTTCATTAAAAGAAAACATAGGGAATTCAGTTACCCAGAGAATATCAAGGCCCTGAGCTTCAGGAAGTTCTGTAGAAATTATCTTTTCCCTGATCTTTCCGAGTGCTTTAGATGTTGACACTCTATCGCCAACGGCCATCAGTATAAGGTCACCTTTTTCAGCTGAAAGGCTGTTAACGGTTGTTCTGATTTCATCAGCACAGAATTTTAAAATCGATGACTTGATTTCATCTTCAATCTTAATCCATATAAGTCCACCCAAGCCCAATGACCTGGCAAATTCTACATATTGATCAATGACTTTTCTACTGAAACGATTTGCTAAACCTTTGACTTTGAACGCTTTTACAACACCATCGGCTTCAATTGCACTGGAAATCACCCTGAAATCCGTTGAAAAGAAGATTTCAGTAACATCGTGAAGTTCCATACCATATCTTCTGTCAGGTCTATCGCTTCCATAGGTTTCAATAGCCTCGGCATATGTCATCCTATCAAATTCAAGGGGTAATTCCACCCCAACACTCTCTTTGATAGATTTATTAAGCATACCTTCTACTACATTGAAAATATCTTCCTCGTCCACAAAAGACATTTCCAGGTCAACCTGGGTAAATTCAGGTTGTCGATCAGCTCTGAAATCCTCATCACGATAGCATTTTGCTATCTGATAGTATCTGTCCATTCCGGCTACCATCAACAGTTGCTTGAAAAGCTGTGGTGATTGAGGAAGCGCATAGAATTTCCCGGGTTTGATTCTTGAAGGGACTAAAAAATCGCGAGCGCCTTCCGGAGTAGATTTTGTGAGTACAGGTGTTTCAATTTCCAGAAAATCCAAGTTATTCAAATATTCCCGTATTTTCTGGACGATTTTATGACGCAAGATCAATTTTTTTTGCATTTTGGGTCTTCTGAGATCCAAATACCTGAATTTTAAGCGAAGTTCTTCCGACGCTTCATCGTCTATATTAATGTATATTGGGGGTGTTTCTGATTCTGAAAGGATATCTAAAGAAGTGGCATGAACCTCTATCTCACCTGTGGACATTTTTGGGTTAATAGCATCTG
>NZ_CEYIHJ010000027.1:0-4381 GCF_982836095.1 Kosmotoga sp. | reverse complement strand
GGCCTTTTAACTACTTTCCCCTTTACAGAAACCACATATTCTGGTGACAATGTGAGTGCTTTTTTGTAAAGGTCATCTAATTCCGGGTCAAAAACCACCTGCGTAAAACCGTATCTATCGCGAAGCAAAATAAACTTAATGCCTCCGAGATCCCTTATGCGATCTACCCAACCGTTTAGCACAACCTCTTTTCCGGCATCTTCTTTTCTGAGTTCGCCACAATTATGCGTTCTCTTTTCCAACACAAACACCTCCTGCTGTTAAATATTACCATGTAACTCAAATTGTGTGGGAATTTTGTGATAGAATTTTATCGTTAAGTAGTTTTAAGGGAGGTGAATGTATGAAAAGGATGATGAAAGGATTGTTGTTAGGGCTTTTGTTGCTTTTCACGGTTCAGATTTTGGCTGTGGTGCAGTATGAAGACGTTTCTCCGGGACACTGGGCTTACGGTGACATAGTTAATTTAACAGAACTCGGGATTCTCAGTGGTATCAAGGTTGATGGTAAGCTGTACTACAAAGGGGCAGATCCATTGAATAGATATCAGACAGCTGTTCTCATTGGAAAGTTGTTGAAATACATCGACGAAAACTATCAAAAAATCGGCGTAGAAACCGCCACGAACATTCCCGAAGGACTTACGGAAACTTTAAACAGGCTTGAAATGGCTATAAAAGATGATGCAGGGAATATCATTCAGCTAAGCGAAATTCTTGAGATCATCAAGGAGCTTCAATCGAAAGTCGCAACGCTTGAAAACAAACGGCTTGAAGAAAGCGTTCCGCTTCCACAGACCGCTGTGCAGGATATTCTGAACAAGATTAAAACAATTTCTGAGAACATTTCCTATGTTAGATCTGACATAAATTCTTTAAGTGCGAGTTCCACAGCTTTTGAAAGTGGATTAATGAAAGTAACTTCAAGGCTTGGCTCTGTCGAGAAGGGAATTCTCGGGTTGAATGAAAAACTCGGTTCTCTCGAAAACCTCGTTTCCGGGCAGGGTGCATCATTGAAAACACTTGGCGAAAACTTAAGAGTCGCAAAAGAGGAGTTGGACGTTCTATCAAGCGATGTCGATGCATTAAGAGCAAGGTTATCTTCTTTTGAAGCCAGTGAAGCAGATTTTGCATCGGATTTTGAAACTTTCAAATCCGGTATTGTCAGTGATCTTGATAAACTCATGACGAAAGTTGGAACTCTCGAAGATAACATCACTGCTTATGTAACAAGAGATTATGTGGATAGTGAAGTACAAAAAATGGGTGAAAACATAAAAGCCTATGTTGACAACAAATTTGAGGGTGTTGCAACAAAAGACGATTTGAATGCAATTGAGTTGAACCTTTCTGATTTGATTACGAGATCTGATTTGAGCAGTGCATTGAAGTTGTATGTCGGTATTGATGAACTGACTAAGACAAAAGAAGATTTCATATCAAAGAATAATGAGCTCGTTTCTGAAATAAACAGCGTTAAGAACGACCTGAACACCCGATACGATGAATTATCAAAGAGTGTAAACATTCTTGATAACAAATTTGATTCTTTTAAGTCAATTAAAGACGATGTCTCTGGCTTGCAGATCAACTATTCAAAGGTATCTGCCGATTTGCTGAATTTGAAGAGCAACTTCGATGCCTTAAAAGCAAATTATGATGAGTTCAGCGTCTCAAGCGGCGAGAGGCTTAATTCACTGGAAAGCAAAAATGCTGAAATTGAAGAAGCTCTTAACGATCTGGAAAGTAACTTAACAGATAAGCTGGGAGAAAATTTCAGCTATTTTGAAAACCTCATGACAGATGTTGCAAACCTTCAAGACAAGTTAGGAGCCGTCGAAATCGCGCTCTCTGACGTAAAAACCGTTGTTGAAAATGACCATGCAACCCTTACAAAGACTGCCAGCGATACCGAAGTTTTGAATGAAGAAGTTTCGGCAATTAAATCGAAGGTAACAAATCTTGAATCGGAATTGCTCAATGTTCCTACAAAGGAAAGCGTACAACGTGCCAACGACAACGCCGTAATGGCGATTTATGTTGGGACCGCTGGCATTATTCTTGGCATTGTAGGTGTTGTCCTGTATTTTGTAAAGCCATAATTCATTGAATAAGTAAAGAAACCCGGGGTTTCTGCTCCGGGTTTCTTTTTTTGATATAATCGACTAGAAGATAAGAAGCTGGAGGTGGCCAAATGGACTGGATTTACATAGCTCAATTGAGAAAACACGTTGGTGAAGACGTCGAAGTAAGAGGATGGTTACGCAGAAAAAGATCAAGTGGCAAAATACATTTTCTTTCTTTGAGAGATGGAACCGGGTTTGTGCAGGGAATCGTGGAAAAATCCTCTGTTCCCGAGGAACTCTTTAACATAGCCAAAAAGTTAAAAATGGAATCGAGCATCATCGTCAGAGGTACTGTGAAGCGTGAAGAGCGCGCTCCTGGTGGTGTTGAGCTTTTAGTAAAGGATATTGAAGTGATATCCATTCCAAATAAAGAATTCCCCATTAATAAGCCCGATCACGGCATTGATTTCCTTATGGACCACAGGCACTTATGGTTACGTACCCAAAGGCAATTTCATATATTGAGGGTAAGACATGAGATTATAAAGTCAATAAGGGAATTCTACAACGAGAGAGGCTTCGTGCTTGTCGATACACCGATTTTCACAGGTTCTATTGGCGAAAGTGCTGGTAACCTCTTTGAACTCGATTATTTTGATTACGGGAAAGCATACTTAGCTCAGACCGGGCAGCTGTACCTCGAAGCGGCCTGTATGGCTCTTGGAAAAGTTTACAACCTTGGGCCAACATTCCGGGCTGAAAAATCAAAGACACGAAGGCACCTTATTGAATTCTGGATGAATGAAGCTGAAGTTGCTTATTATCAGCATGAAGATAATATCAAATTACAGGAAGAACTCGTTTCCTATGTGGTAAGAAAAATCCTTGAAAATGCGGAAGATCATCTCAGGGCTTTGAAAAGAGACACTAAAAGGCTTGAAAAAATTGTCCCTCCTTTTCCGCGAATCACTTACACAGATGCGATCAAGCTCTTGCAGAAAAAAGGATTTAGTACATCATGGGGCGACGACATCGGTGGAGATGAAGAAACGGCTATTGCAGAAGAATTTGACAAACCTGTTGTTGTGGAGAAATATCCCAGAAAAATGAAGGCTTTTTATATGCAGCCTGATCCGGAAAACCCCGATGTTGTGTTGTGTGATGATATGCTCGCGCCGGAAGGCTACGGGGAAATTATAGGCGCTTCTGAAAGAATCTGGCAAAAGGAAGTGTTAGTTGAGAGGATTAAAGAATTCGGTCTCGACCTGAATACATACGACTGGTATTTAGACCTGCGGGAATTTGGCACAGTTCCTCACAGCGGCTTTGGCATGGGTGTTGAACGCGTTGTCGCGTGGATATGTGGTCTTGAGCATGTAAGAGAGGCAATTCCTTTTGCAAGAACTCTTTACAGGATTCATCCTTAGGTGAGTGCTATGGAACTTGACAATGAACGCTTTTTGTCTCCGGGTGAATTGAAAGAGGACTTTGTAATAAAAAGTCTTCGTCCGACTTCTCTTGAAGAATATATTGGTCAAAAAAACGTAAAAGAAAGACTTCAAATAGCCATAGAAGCTGCTCGTGTTAGGCGGGAGCCTTTAGATCATGTGTTGCTTGCAGGTCCACCGGGTCTTGGCAAAACCACACTATCGCATATAATAGCAAACGAAATGGGCACTAACATTTACATTACCAGCGGTCCGGTTATTGAAAAGCAGGGTGATCTCGCGGCTATTCTAACCGGCCTTGAGCATGGAGATGTGCTTTTCATCGACGAGATACACAGGCTGGGCCGAGCGATCGAAGAAATACTCTATTCCGCTATGGAAGATTTCCAGTTGGATATTATGATAGGCAAAGGGCCCAGTGCACGTTCTATCAGGCTAGACATAAACCCTTTTACCCTTGTTGGGGCTACAACAAGGTCTGGTTTAATTGGCGCTCCCCTGCGTAACAGGTTTGGCATGGTTCTTGAAATGGAGTTTTACCAAATATTGGAGCTTGAAGAGATCATAGAAAGATCAGCAAAGTTACTCGATGTGGGAATCGAAGGCAAAGCTACAAAGCTCCTCGCTATGCGATCCAGAGGAACTCCAAGGATTGCAAATCGCTTGTTGAGACGGGTAAGAGATTTTGCTACTGTTGATGGTTCTAACAAAATAACTGTGGAAATGGTTACCAGGGCAATGGAAGTTATGGGCATTGACGCAGAAGGTCTGGATGAAATGGACAGGAAAATTCTTCGTATCTTAATTGAAAATTACGGTGGCGGGCCAGCAGGCCTAAAAGCCATTGCAGCATCTGTTGGTGTTGAGC
>NZ_CEYIHJ010000026.1:12824-17026 GCF_982836095.1 Kosmotoga sp. | reverse complement strand
TTTTCATAATGCGAAAGAGCTTTAATAAAGCTTGAACTTACTCCGTATAAGACAACACTACTGGCAAGAATTACACCGCCAGCAAATCCCCCACCGGGCGATATGTGCCCATTTAAAACCACGTAGAGGAAGATTGTAACTGAAATAGCCATAATTCCAGAGCTATAAACCTGAGCTGTTCCAAAAATGGTCTGTTCAGAAAGTTCACTTCTGGGTTCGGCTTTCAGCATGATTGTGACCCCCAGAACACCCACGGAGAATACAATCACTTCAAAAAGAGTATCGTAAACTCTTGATCGCAAATAAACGGCGGTAACAGTATTGGGTATTTTTACCTTTTCTACCAGGGTATTAATCTTGGATTGCGCTTCAAGGGCTGCTGTAAAGTCAACCTGAAAAAAGAAAAGGACAAAAATATAGCACACGATGCTAATGGCCAGGATTCTTTTCAAATTCATAGGTATCTCTCCACGATATTTTTCAGTTCACCTGTTTTTTTTAATTCTATAAGGTCTGAGATTATGAAATTTTTGAGGTCATCAGCTCTATTTGATAGAAGAAAGATGTAATATGACTTACGCGACGGAACTGCTTCTATTTTTTCCATTGTTTTACCAAGCATCTTCAGATGAATGTAATCCACTTCGCGATCGTCTATTTTAAAGAGAACAGTTTCAAGATAGGGAATTTTCTCAAAAAAGTCCAGGTTTTGTACATTATCATCTATCAAACCACCGCAAACAATATCGATATTTCCAGATTTAAGGGCTTCGACCGCTTGTGAAGTACCTTCGAATTCTCTGGACTCAACATGATAACCTTCAAGTACCTGTATTCTGGAAATTATCTCCCATTCCAATCCTTGCAGTGTATTATTGCTGCGATATATCATATGAGGCGTCGGAACATAGCCAATTCTAACCCTTCGTTGTTTCTTGATTGCCATTATATATACCAATATAACAAGGGTGACACCGACAGTGAACTGAGTTAAAGCAACATCTGGTGCACCAAGAAGGAGCATTACCACAGAAGCAAAAAAGCCTAAAATCCCATACCAAATAACGGCTTTGAAATTGGTTTTAGCGGTTATTACAGACAATGCTGTTATAAGGTAAAAAACCGAAAAAGCAGTAACTGTGAAAAGCATCTTACCTCCTCTGTGAATTTAAAAAAGCTCGGGCAATAATGTGAGAAACGACCGGTCCTGAAACTATGAGTATCCCTATCAAAACAATTGCTTCCAGTGGGTTCAACAATTCAAAAAAGAACGCTGAAAGAGCCAGGAGACTAAGACCAATGGTATCAGAAATGCCAAAATAATGCAGAGACTGAACCAGGCTTTTGGCAACAATAGCTCGCATTGTCCCAACAACGACAAGGATTGCCCCACTAAAGAAAAAAGAATAAGCAAGTATTTTCATTTTCCATCCCTCATTCCCAAAAAAAAGGCTGCAATTATCGTTCCACCGGTGTTCAGAAAAAGGAAAATAAGGATAATTTCAGAAAGGTATCTTACTTCAGACGCGAGTTCTAGGAATATTAGCAATACGAGTGTTTTCAAAGTTATTGATGAGTAGGCTATGAGAAGCCGCCAGGGGTTCCGGTTTTTTGAATATATGAAAAGAGCGCCAAAAGAATAAAGTATAATTCCAGTTGCTATAAAGATTATCATTCCTTTTTCACCTCGTGGATAATCAGCTTGCTTTCTTCCTTAAGCACAACTAATTCCTTAGGTGTCAGGGTTATTGATACAATCTTTCCGAATTCCTCTATCCGGTTTTCTGGAGAAGTGATTTCAGAGGTTGAGAAAAGTTGGACAGTAAAGAGCATTTTAAAAGCCTGGATTACCGCTATAGGAATATTCGTAAGAATGACCTTAACAGCGCCTGCAGCGTTTCCTTTTGGAATTACCTTTTTCCCAACAACCCAGGAAACACTGGCTGAAATGACAGCGAATATGAAGTTTTCTAACTTCATCGAAGGTGACAGCATCATCCAGACAAATATTGAAAAAAAGAAAATCATGATTCCTCCAACAATGGTTTCACCCTAAACTCTTCATTTTTATCAAAGTATTGCATCCACCCCTCAAAGCCGTAATGTTCTAAAAGCTCCAGGACGCGATTGTACTCCTGCGAAGTAATTCTTCTCGCCAATTCTGGGTATTCGAAGGCTTTGTAAACTGGTTTGTATTGAGACATCAGTGAAATCGGTACCGATAACGATAGTTCAAATGCAAGAAAATCAAGCATTTCTTCAGTTCCAGATATTTTTTCAGGCAATACTAGATGCCTTATTATCAAACCTTTTAGAAAATCTCTTTCGCTTTTGAACGGGCCAACTTGCCTGTACATTTCTTTGATGGCTCTTTTGGTTACAGTCCAATAATCCGGTACTCCGGAGTACTTTTTCCCCATAATGTCTGAGGTATAACGAATATCCGCAAGATAGATATCCACAATTCCTTCGAGTAATTTTAGTGTTTCGACTTTTTCATAGCCACTGGTGTTATACACTATCGGAAGAGAAAAACCCCTTTCAGCTGCGTATTCCAAAGCTTTGAGTATTGAAAGAAGGTGAGGTGTGGGTGTTACCAGATCCAGTGTTTCGCCTCCCTGCTTCTGAATTTTCAAAAAAATCTTGCCGAGTTCCTTTGCGTCGATTTCATTGCCCCGATTCAGCTGGCTAAAGCCAAAGTTCTGGCAATACACACATTTCATAGAGCAGCCGCTGAAAAAAACTGCCCCAGCACCGCCGTCACCAACAAGAGGGGGTTCTTCACCATAATGGAGAACAGATGCACTTATTTTAGCTGTGGAGCCTTGGCCACATATACCCACTGAGTGATATCTGTTTACCTTACACTCTCTGGGGCACAATTGGCAGCTTTCCAAATGCGCCTCAAGAGATTTAATAATTTCCCTCAATTTTCCATTGTTTAAGGCCTCAAGATATGAAGGGAAAGCCACTAAATTCACTCCTCATCGGGATAAACTCTTAAATAGGCGCCAATAGATGTGAATTTTTCCCTTAGCTTTTCATAACCTCTGAAAATATGCCCGGCATTATGGACAATCGTTTCACCTTCAGCGGCCATTCCGGCAATAACAAGTGCAGCAGCTGCCCTTATATCCGGGGCATTAATTTCAGCGCCACTCAATTTTGCAATCCCTTTTATATAAGCCTTTCGATCTTTGACCTTGATTTGAGCACCCATTCTGTTCATTTCATCAACATAACCGAATCGATTTTCAAAAACCGACTCTTCTACCACAGATTCTCCTTCAATTGTAGCAAGTACAGCAGTGATAATCGGCTGTAAGTCCGTTGGAAACCCAGGATAAGGTTTAGCACTAACTTTAACAGGTTTCAATTTGTTGAAAGCAGTAACTCGCACCGTATCATTACCTACTGTGATTTCAGTGCCCATCTCTTTCAAAATATTTAGCAGAGCTTCTAAATGGTCTGGGATAACGTGTTTAACTTCAACACTGCCTCGGGTAATAACCCCAGCAAGTAAGTATGTCCCGGCCTCTATTCTGTCAGGGATAACATCGTACTCTGTTCCATACAACTTTTTAACGCCTTTGATATGGATCGTGTTTGTACCCGCACCGGTGATTGTTGCACCTGCTTTGTTGAGAAAGTTTTGAAGATCTACAATTTCAGGTTCTTTAGCGGCATTTCTTATAACCACTTCTGTTCCTTCCATTAATGCAGCAGTGGTCATGAGTTGCTCGGTAGCACCAACACTTCTAAACGGTAATTCATATTCAATTGTATTCTCAAATTCTGGAGGCAATTCACCATATACATCGCCATGTTCTTCTACTATCTTCAGCCCAAAGCGCTTCAAGCCTTTGACATGATAATCAACAGGCCTTTGTCCTATGTTACAACCACCTGGTTTTCCAACCCTGGCCCAACCACACGCCATAACCAATGGTCCAAAAAGATTGAAAGAAGCTCTCATTTTTCCCACAAGATCGTAAGGGACGCTTCCCAAAAGTATATCTCCAGGTTCTATAAACACTGCTCCATGCTCAAACGAAACTTTTTTGCCTATCCTTTGAAGAATGGAGAGCATAGTGTGAACATCCCTGAGCTCGGGAACGTTTTTTACGACCACAGGTTCATCAATCATGACAGTGGCTGCAAGTATTGGAAGAGCTGCGTTCTTTGAACCGCTTATATCCACT
>NZ_CEYIHJ010000026.1:11191-12814 GCF_982836095.1 Kosmotoga sp. | reverse complement strand
TTTCTCTCCTGAAACGATTATTTGACTCAAAATTCTCCCTCCATAAAGTAGCCATTGTCCACCAAAAAATCTATGAATCCCGATACAGCTTTTTGTGGAACTCCGTAATAAATTTCTGCAAGCAATTCGGTGGATTCTCTACTTCCTATTATATTTGCTGACACGGTAATTAATTCTGCCAAAGATGTAACATTCAAATTCAATGTTTTTTTTAACTGCTCTGGAAGGGCATAGTACCAGTCAAATCCAATCGAGCCTTCAAAATTCGGGATTAATTTCTTACGAGAATGTATAAATGAATTCTGAGAGTAAAGTGAATCAAAACCATGTTTTCGTGCCTCGAAAGCTTTCAAAAAAGAGGAGAATAACTCTCTGCTTCCGGGTTTGCCTCTTATGTTTTCACAGTAATAAACGAATTCCGATACTTCTTTGCTTTTTATATAGGCATCTAATTTAGGATTCGTTGATATCAGTTCCAATAAACTGTCCAGAACGGAATTTCCCACCCACTCAAGTTCTTTACAGTCCACTTTATCGGGACTGTCTGCATCTGTATGATAATAGCGATCAGGCAAATGACCTAAGAAAGGAGAGCTTACGCCCATGGCGGTAAATGGGCAGTGGTCAGATCCCGCACTATATGGAAGTCTGTAATATCTCTTAATGGGTATCCCGTCACAACGTGGCATATGTTTTAAGAGGTTGTATTCGAGCAGGAAATCGTACCTTTTTGGTAATACCGGCGGGGTCTCCGTGAGCAGCAATGAACTTCCCGTTTTTTTCTGATCTTCGCCGACCATGTCAAGATTAATAGTCAAAAACGGCATGGAACTTTCTCTTTTCATTTCAAGAGCGTAAGGTGTACTTCCAAAGAATTCTGGCATCAATGCAATTTTCGTTGGAGGAAACCCCTTTTCTTTTGATATTATCCCTGCAAGTTCAAGTGCAAGTGCGGAACCGCTGGCATTATCATTTGCTCCAGGAGAAGGGTGACATAAATGGGCGGTTATCAGCACGTATGGATTTTGCTTTTTAGTCAGGTCAATTTCCAATACCTGTATTGAACCCTTCATAACTTTTGTTTCAACTTCGGCATTTATCACTACTACTGAATTTTTTCCCAGCAACTTTTTTAAAAAGTTGAAATGCTTTTCTGAAATAGAGAAGCCAAAGGCTCTGTAATTGTAATCTTCAAGAGTGTTGGGAATACTCAGATAGTTCACCACATCAGGGTTAGTTTTTGGTTCCCGCCCTATCTCAGGGCATTTTCCTCTCATGTAGCTAAGAATAAGAGCCTTCGCACCCCCGTTGACAACCGCATCTTTGAATACTTTAACAGGGTTTTCTTTTGCCAGAACAGCTTTTCCTGCATAATCTCCCGGGCCTTTATATTCCACAAGTTGAAGTTCTGCCCAACCATTAGTTGCTGCACTCCCAAAAAGCAACGCAGTAGGAGAATTCCTAAAGGAAGTAATAAATTGTTCACGCGGCTTTTTCAACCAAAGTTCAGCTTTAATTGGTTCCCAAACCATTGTTGATGTATAATTACCGTATTTCGTTACGCCATCACAAGCGTATTCCTTTATGTTTATTGAAGTTGACGGTACTCCTATCCTTCTGAGA
>NZ_CEYIHJ010000026.1:4411-11181 GCF_982836095.1 Kosmotoga sp. | reverse complement strand
GTTCTCGGTATGATTTGCTTCCCCGCGAACGAGTAAATCCGCTGATCATTTCAATAAGAGCCTTAGTCCTTTCCCCGTTTACCTTCAATGTGATTCCCCCTATTTTCATCAATCAATTCTAACTTTGTGCCCGGGTATAAGATAGCTTTTTAAGGCTAATCCAAGAACACTTTTTGAAAAACATGAAACATATGTAAAGAAAAGTCGTGCAAACCTTTTGTCCTTGACTAACTGGATTTTTTCCGGGAAATTTCTCAAAAAGCTGTTGCGTAATCCCGTTGCCATTACAAGATTTTCCATCAAAGGCCGGAGCTCTCGAAGATAATTTTTGTTAAGCTTCGATTTTCTATATTTCATAACAGCTCTTGCCGCTAACATGCCAGAGTAAAGGGCATAACTGATCCCTTCACCTGTCCAGCTATCAACCAGTCCCGCACTATCTCCTATGACAAGACACCCTTCCATAAACTCATTAACCTCATAAGCAAATCCAACTGAGAAATCTGGAATTGGTGTTACGTGATATTCTTCATTTTCAGGAATTTTATAAGGTGTTATACTTAGATTTTCTTTCGATATATAAAAAGAAGGTTTTCCTTCCACATAGACCCCTGAGCCTATGGAAGCTTCTTCTAGCCCGGGAAAGTACCAAGCATAACCATTCTCGAAAAAGATTAGGGAAACAGCATTCGAAAGCTTTGGCGCTTTATAATGAACAATATTAGAGTATCTTTGTTTAATAGTGTCTGTTAACAGTCTTGAACCAAATACGCCTGCAGCAATAATTACATATTCAGCCCGATAACTCTGATTATCAGTCTCTACCACAAAGAGTTCACCAGTCTTTCTGATAAATCGCACTCTCTCTTTTCTGAAGCTGACACTAGATTCAGCTGTAACCTTCAGCAAATCTCTATCTAATGTGGATCTGGAGGTAACGTGGAATAATGGCCGGTTGAAAAGCATACCGCACACCTTCTTGCTATGTCCCTCAAATCCATAGTGTAATTCAAGCTTTTTCACAGGATTTGCTTTCAATTGTATAACCGGAAAGATCTTTTTGAGCAACCTCACAGCTTTCGGGGTAAGACCGCCTCCACAACCCTTCTCTTTGTTAAAACCAAATTTGTCAAGCAATAAAACTTTAGCACCGTTTTCAGAAAGAATTTTCGCTGCTGCACAGCCAGCAGGACCGGCTCCAATAACTATGACGTCATGCTTCTCTTCCTTCAAGCCTTTCCCTCCTGTACAAAGTGATCACAACGAACATTTCCATTAAAATCATAAAGAGAATCAACAAGATGCCCGCTCCAAGGCCAAAGAGTTTTCCGACAAAACCGATAAAATAACTTGAAAAAGTCGCTCCAAGTGAAGCCGCAAAAGTAAATGAGCTTACGGATATTTCGGCAGTTAATTTACTGCCTCTCAATAGAGTAGCTTGGAGTGTGGGAAACATAGCAGAAAATCCAAAACCAGCCCCAAAAACAAGTAAACTTATCAAAATACCAGACTTGGCATAAAGAACCCCAATAAATGAAAGAAGAGATATTGTGGTCAAAATAAGCATCGTTTTGCTATATCCCACTCTTTCCAGAAAAACCCCAGCAAGCAAACGCCCGATCAGTAGCCCAAGCCATAACAATGAAGGGAAGAGAGCAGCTAACCTTATGCTCATCTCCTTAACATCGTAAACATATGCAGCAAGCCATGAAGAAAATCCCACTTCATAGCCCACATAGAGAAAGACACCTAACATTATCAGCCAAAAAAAGGGGTCTTTTTGGCTGTTGTTTATATTTTTTTCCAAATTTTCGCTTTTTCCCTCAGGAGTTTCCAGTTTAACAGAAAGTAACCCCATACTAAAAATGAGAACGAGACTATTGCTCAATGCGGCAATCAAAAAAGGTATCCACCAATCCCCTTCGTTTTTTAAAAACAGGGATACAATCACTGGTGATAAAATTGCTCCAAGAGCGTAGAGAGAATGCATTAAATTGAGAATTGACCCCCGTTTCTTCTTTTCAATGATTGAAGCACCTACTCCAGAATCGATTTCCAGCAAGCCATTGCCAAAATTCAAAAGAAGATAAGAAACGAAAAGCCATAGAAAAGCTCGTGCTCCTGTTATTAAGAAGAGCGCAACGGTATTGATTAACATCGACAGGGCAAGAGACTTAAAGGCCCCTATCTTCTTCCCGAAAACCATGGTAAAGAAAGCTGCAGAGAAAAAACCAAGAGACGAAGTCGCTAGGATCAAACCCGCCTTTTCGTGGTCAATATTCAAACTTCTTTCAATAGCGGGGAGGGCACTTCCAAAGGCTATTGCTGAAAAACCGAAGTTGAAAAATCCTCCCATTGAAGTGAATAAAAAAACCTTTCTCTTATTCCTTGCCATTTTCTCCTCCTACTCTCCGGGGATATATAGATTGAAATCCTTGGTTAGATTGCGAACTTCGCCATCAGGCATTTTTGCGATTTTCGCGCTGTTAAATCCAAAGAAAAGCAAATATACAGCGTCAGGAATAGCTGTTTTTATGTAAGCATCTTTTGTAAGCGTAATTGTATAACCTGTTTCAAGCAACGGTGCTTTAAGATAGAAGAATTTCTCTTTTGATAATCCGGGTTTGAAATTTTTCTGATAGCTATACTTGCTTTCCTCTGCATTATCTTTGAATCCGACCCACACTTCTTTATTTCCCGCAACAAAAATCCTGAAGTAAGGTCTTTCGGGATTTTCTTGCAGTTCCGTCAAAATCATCCTAAGGTCAGTTTCAGTGTTTTCAATGAAATTTCTGGCTACAAGATAATCTTCAATAGGCCCACCACCAGATATAAGGCGCTTTATCGCATTGATTTCGGCATTTGTATCTTCATTTAGTTTTCGAATATTCTCTGTTGTTTTTGATTCAAGGATACTCAAACTCTCTCTCAACTCGTCGAGCTTCAATATTGAAATAATGGAAAAAGCAAACGAAATTATTATTGCAATCAGAAAGAAAGTTCCAAAAACCGTTTTTAAGGAGCCTTTTGGCATGAATAATCATCCTTTCATTGCGGTGAAGAATAAATGCTCTGCTCTTCCAAAAAGTTGATGTTCTCTACAAAATCTGTACTCCCATATCAAAGCGTTTTCAAGGTTTCTCGCCAATTTTTTCTCGTCATATGGAGCAAAAACCACCATTCCAGCCATATCAGTGAGCTCAAACCCCGTTTCAGACAGTAAGGATTGAATGTCTTCCGGGAAAAACGGTATTGTGTGGAAATGAATGCGGCTTACAGTGCTGTCCCCAATTAATACTCTTCTATCGTTAAGAAATTTCTCCGCATTTCTTGACTCAATATTCGACACAAAATCTTGTAAAAAAGCAAAAGCATTATCTACAGTGGCAAGAAACTTTCCCTCTGGTTTCAAAACCCTGTTGATTTCTGAAAGCAATTCCTGTGGTGATTCACAATATGAAATAACATCCCCCATGGCCAAAACAGAATCAAAGGTGGCATTTTCAAATGGAAGTGCTTCGCCTTTTGCGTTTATGAATTCGATTTTTACATCATTCAACCGGGCTTTCATCTTTGCAACCGATAGCATTTTCTCAGAAGGATCAACAGCTACTATATCCGCCCCTTCTTCAGCCAACTTGATAGCCCAGCGACCTGTTCCCGTTCCCAGATCGAGAATCTTTCCCTTTATGTTTTGATCAGAGACGAGTTTTTCTAAAAGCATATGATAAAGAACCCAATAGGGTTCTTCATACATGTAATCATACCTACTGGCTATTTCATCGTAATACTCCCAGGCTTTGTGCAAAAAATCACCCTTTCACAGAGTTTTTTCCAGCTTTTTTAGCTTTGTAGCATAGATCGTCGGCTATCCTGAGGATTTCTTCGCGCGATGAAATATAAGGCGAGGGATATGTAACAACTCCGAAACTTCCTGTCACAGAAACATTGATTCGAGCATTCTCAATTGACTCTCTCAAACGCTCGGCAAAGATTTTTGCACCGTTATGTGAGGTACCAGGAAGTAAAAAGACAAATTCTTCACCGCCGAAGCGGCAGATAATGTCAGTTTCCCGTGCATTTTTCATAAAAATTCGCGCCACGTTTTTCAATACTTCATCGCCAGTTTTATGGCCATAATTGTCGTTTATCTTCTTGAAATCATCAAGGTCACAAAAGATAAGCGAAAATATTTCACCGGTTCTGTTTGCTCTGGCAAATTCCTCTTTAAACCTTTCTTCAAAATACCATCTTGTGTACAACCCTGTAAGTTCGTCTCTAATAGCCATTCTATATCTACTGAAATTCAACAGCATCAGTTCTATAATCGGTTCTAAGTGAACCATCAGGTTGTAGAACTTTTGAATAGTGAGCTGGTCGACCTTTTGTTCAGGATTATACAATTCCAGCTTTGCCTTGTCATTATTTCCAACGTAAAAACTGTAAGAAACATAGAAGGGTTCAGGGGTATATAGTGTGTCAAATGTAGGAATTTCACCTGTTCCAAAGGTGCATATTTCAACATTGCCTTTGCCAAATTCGAATCTCCCAACGTTTGCAGGGAATTCTTCCAGAAGGCTCTTGAAGATCACTTCAGCAAGCTCATTAAAATTTTCGGCATTTGCAAATGAAAGAACAACTGCCATTATCCGCCCTATGAACCTCAGGGAATCATTTGCACTAAGCACAGAGTTATTTAAATCATTTAAGAGGTGCTTGTCTATTCCAGCTTTTTCAAGATTTTCCTTGACTTTTATCATTAGGTCAACAAAGGCTTCACTATTCAGGAAAAGATTTCTCAGTTTCCGTGAAAGGTTATTCATGCCAGATGCGTCATACAAAGAAGCAGCAAACCTCATATAACGTATGACATCGTGTTGCATATCTGATTTATAAGCAGCTAGTCCTATCGCGTGATATATCTGTGCCTGAGAGAGGAGTAACCCTCTTTTTCGCGAATAAGCAAGTTGCGAAAATGAAAATTCCCTAAAATCCTCCAGAAAACTCTCAGGAAGGATTTGTGCTAAAAACAAGAGCGTTTCCTCAACAAAAAAGCGCATCCCCTTACGATATTTTCTGAAAAGCATATAGGCTTCTGTTGGGTTACTAAGTCCTATCTTGGTAATTTCGAGAAACTTTCGTTCATCATCTTCAAGATATTCAGCATCGGTGAGATTTTCAAAAACGCTTTGAATGGCTTTTATATCACCGTTGATAATGTGAAATAAAATTTTAAGCACATTGGTGAAATATTTTTTTGAAAGCACTCGTGGATCTTTCGTTATCTCGAAATTGGCTTCATACTCAGCAAGGCACCTTTCAAACTCATCGGAATTTCCATTGTACAACGCTGTAAGGCTTTTAAATTCCAAAATGCGAGATTTTATTTCTGGGTTATTCGTTGTTTTCACGTAAGCGTTTATTTTCTTCATCAATTTATTCAGAAGGATTTTTTCACCAGAGGCTAAATAACTATATGCCAGATTGACAGCGATGAATGCTGCAGTGTCATAATCGTTAATTTCTCCAGCTACTTCAATTGCGTTGAGCTTAAGCTCTTCAGAATAAGCCTTGAAATCTTCTTCATAGTAAAGGCTTAAATTATTATAAAGCTTTGCTATCCAATCCTTAAGATTAAATTCCTTCGCTATTTTCAAAGCCATTTCAAGGAATAGCTTGCCCTTCACAGGTTCTTTTGTGCCAAAGTATCCTGCAAAGAGATTCAAAATTGCAATCTTCAACCGTGCGTATTGTGGTGATATTGTTTTTGACTCTTTGTTGAGTATTTCCAGCTTCTCAAGATCTGCTTTTGAAAGATTTTTTATATTCTTGGTATCCAACAGATAAAATTGCAACACAATCTTCTGATAATCTGTTAATTTCCCTTCTGTTCTTTCAGAAACAAGCTCCAAAAAATACTGTTTGTCAAGATGAATTTTCAGTATTCTTAGAAAATTCATGCAATCAACGTGAAAATTGCCACGAAGCCATTTTTCTATTAATCTCCGTGTGGCGATTTTTTTGTAATCAAGGGCTATCAAACGGGCTTTCAAGCTCAAGCTCGCCCAGTTTTCATACCCTAAAATGTAATCCACAACTTCTATTTTTTTCAGCAGCTTATCTTTTGGTAGCCAATTATAGTAGTCTTTCCGTATTTGCCAGAGTAGAGCCGCGGCAAAAGTCCTCTTGGAACAATGGCTGTTTTCAAGATGAAATTTTATCCCCTCCGGCAGTTGTCTCTGTAAAGCTAGCTCCAGATGGTCTTTTTCGTTTGTATCAGTACTTTCATAGAATTTTTTCCATTCATCATCCTGAAAGCTAAAGATTCCCTTTTTCTCTTTCAGTATTCCCTCGGTCTTTGCTGCTTCAATAGTCTTTAGCAGTTGATTATCAGGATATTTGCTGCTAAAAATTGACAATACTTCAGAAAGCAAAAAGCGCTTCCCGAGGGAGGATATTTCCGTGAGTATTCTCTTTGCGTTCTCATTCATAGAATCACCACCAAAAAAATTTTACCCTAAATGTGCAAATAAAAAAAATCAGTTATATGCAGCAAGTATAAAGAATGCTTTATGCTTAAGGTGTCATAGAAAAGCGCCCCCAAAAATTCCTATGGTGCCATAAGAACTTACAAAAGGCGATATTATGAAGATTATTGAGTGGTTAGGCAAGCTTTTGCCTTCGAACTTTGTAAAAAAGCAAAATAGGAGCAGAATATGAGCTTACTCTAGAATTTAATTGGGGCAATTGCGCAGAGAATAAAAAAAGCA
>NZ_CEYIHJ010000026.1:0-4401 GCF_982836095.1 Kosmotoga sp. | reverse complement strand
ATTTCGCTGTTATGCTCTTTCTACTATAAACAGCAACTATACAACAATATACATACGCTAAATACTATTCCTCTTGTTTTCCAATTTTTCAACAATTCCTGTCACATGCCCTTCGGGATCTTCAAAGAAGGCAAGTTTTACTTTTCCTGCTTCAAAGGGATCCTGTAATATTGTTCCTCCGGCTTGTTTAACTCTTTCGATTGTATTATCTACGTTATCCACCAGTACATAGAGAGCTCTATGAGGTCTTATTTTACCTTTTCCAGTGAAAATTCCTCCATCTATTCCGCCCTTATCATCGCTTGTGCTAAAAGAAAAGAAGTCATTCCTCTCTTCATACTCATATTCCCAATCGAAAACATCGGTGTAAAATTTCGCAAGTTCAGGAGCATTCTGTGCATTAATTTCCCAATAATAAATCACATTCTTTCTTTTCATTTTATCCATCCCCTCATTTATGAATTTTATCGGATTAGTGTTCCATGTATCACACCTAATTAAGTTCAGAGAAAATACAACAGCATGATAAAATTGAAAAGGTTCAACACCTCATTTTATCATTTACAAATTCTTTTTCTCTACAATTTCCACTATTAAGGAGTGAAAACATGAGTACAAAAGCTGAAGGAATCATATGGAACCTTAGCGAATTATACGAAAGTCAACAATCGCCTTCAATTGAAAAGGATATAGATGAAATCAGAAGTGCGGTTGACAAAATTATTGAAGACTTCAATACTTTGTGGAATAATGATGCTTCCCCCGAACAATGGAAAGAGCTTTTTGAAAAGCTTGAAGAAACTTATGAAAAGGCTGGAAGGATAGTTATGTATGCCTATCTCTTGCTTTCTGAAAATACAGCTAACCAGCAAGCTAACAAACTCTTCACAAGGGCACAAGAAATATCATCTGAAATCCAAAACAAGCTGGTTCCTCATAGGTTGAAACTAGCTCAACTCTCCGATGAGAAGTATGAAAAACTTTTTAGTTCAGATGTTCTGTCAAATTACAGGCACTTTGTCGATAAAGAAAGAAAGAGTCGGAGATTTTTGCTCTCCGAAGGAGAAGAAAAAATAATCAATCTTAAAAATCTCACTGGAAAACAGGCAATGACGAAGCTTTATAGCGAATTTCAATCGTCTCAAAGGTACGAAGTGGAAATCGATGGCAAAAAGAAGATAATGAATGAAAGTCAACTCAGGGCATTGAGAATGCATGAAAATCCGAATTTGAGAGAGAAGGCTTTCAGTCTGCTTTTTGGCAGACTAAAAGAAAACGAAATCGTTCTTACCAACATATACAACAGCATCGCAAAAGATTGGATAATTGAAAATAAGCGCAGAGGATTTCCTGCACCGATAAGCGCAAGAAACTTCGAAAACGAGGTTTCTGACGAAATCATTTCTTCGCTAATACAAACCACCATGGATAACAATACAATAGTACAGAAATACTACAAATTGAAAGCCGAGTTGTTGAACGTGCGTAAACTAAAGCATAGCGATATTTATGCTCCAATCGGTTCAACCAAAAGGCTATATAGCTGGGACGAAGCAAAGGAAATGGTACTGGATGCAATGCAAAGATTCGACGGCAAAGTCGCATCAATCGTGAAAGATTTCTTTGATGGAAATTACATACACGCTCCTGTGCTTCCTGATAAAAGAGGTGGCGCTTTTTGCTACTATGTTGGCCCCAAAACACATCCCTATGTGTTGGTTAACTTCACAGGTCAACTGGATGATGTAATGACTCTGGCACATGAATTGGGGCATGGCTTGCATGGCGTCTTATCCCAGAAACAAACAATGCTAAATTATCACACACCTTTGACAATGGCAGAGACCGCCTCGGTTTTCTCCGAAATGATAATGATGGATTATCTTCTGGAAAAAATCGAGGACCCGAACGAAAAAATCTCATTTGTCGCCTCAAAGCTAGAGGGTATGTTTGCCACAATGCACAGACAAAACATGTTTACACGTTTTGAAATAGAGGCTCACAGCGCCATTTCAGAACAATATATGACTTTCGATGAATTATCTGATATATATCGTCAAGAGCTCAAAAATATGTTTGGCAATTCTATCGAATATTTCAGTTTTAGTGGTTATGAATGGGCTGGCATTCCACATATGTTTCATACGCCATTTTATTGCTATGCGTACAATTTTGCCCAGCTACTTGTTATATCACTTTATGAAAAATATCTTGAAGAAGGCAAAAACTTTGTACCTAAATACCTTGAGCTGCTTTCAAGCGGAGGTTCAGATTCACCTGAAAAGTTACTTGAAAAAGTAGGAGTGGACCTCAAAGATTCCAGGTTTTGGCAGCGCGGGTTCAACTTTGTTGAAAGAAAATTACTCACACTCTTAAACACACTTATTCAAGAGCGGGGGTAATATCGGCATTTTTCATAAAAGAGAAGATTGTTAAATATTTCACAATATAAGTGAAAAGGATATTTAAAAACAACAGCGGAAAAGAACAAGCTTTTTTGATATAATCCTTTCAGAGTGGTGATAAACTTGTCAGAAGCACTGTATAGAAAGTATAGACCCCGCAACTTTGATGAAATTGTCGGGCAAGAACAGGTAAAGCAGGTACTGAAAAGCGCGATTACCAACAACGATATAGCGCATGCCTATATATTTTATGGTCCGCGTGGTACCGGAAAAACAACGACTGCAAGAATATTGGCAAAAGCAGTTAATTGTTCTGCTGAGAAATTTTCTGAGAGGCCATGCGGTATTTGTGATTCCTGTAAGGCAATAGACAACTCGAGCCATATGGATGTAATCGAAATAGATGCCGCCTCTTACAGGGGAATTGATGAAGTCCGAAAAATCAGAGATGCCGCCTCTTACAGGCCCTCAATGGGTAGGTACAAAGTTTACATCATCGATGAATTTCATATGCTCACCAGAGAAGCATTTAACGCGTTGCTGAAAACCCTTGAAGAACCTCCTGAGCATATATTGTTTATATTAGCCACAACTAACATCGAAAAAGTACCTGAAACCGTGCTTTCTCGTTGTCAGATATTTACCTTTAAACCGTTCAATACCGAACAAATTATCGAATACTTAAAAAGAATATTGATCAGTGAAAATAAGAAATTCGACGAAGAAGGCTTGCGATTGATAGCCTTTGCTGCTCATGGTGGTATGAGAGATGCAGTTAATTTACTTCAAAGGGTTTTAGTCTTTTCAGGTAAAATAAACGAAAGCGACGTGAGGAATGTTCTGGGCATTTTACCTTCTGATGTGGTTGAAGAATATCTCTCTGCTCTCCTTTCTTCAAACTACGATCAACTGATGGATATTTCAAAGGAGATGTCTATACTTGGTTATAGTCACGAAGCTTTATTAGATCAAGCCATTGAAAGAGTTAAGGAAAAGATTTCTTCCGGCGATATGGGTATAAAAACCGCGGCTTTACTTGTCAAATTACTCTGGGAGATTTCGAGAGAGCTAAGGTTTTCTGATGACAAGAGAAGAGCTTTTGAAACGTTGAACATCATTCAAGCTGACAAATTAGGAGGGCTACACGAGATTACACTGTCTGAAAAGGAAAATCGGTTACCTGCTCAAAATGTAGCTATGGCTGAAAGCACAAAAAAAACAACAGCAACTATTGGCGAAGAGCATTCAATAACAGAAAAAAAAGAAGATGAGCTTTCAAGGTTTTTAGAAGAACTTTATGCCAAAAACCACGTTCTTTCCTGGACACTATTAAAACTCTCTAATATGTCTTTGCAAGAAGCTTCGAAGGGGAAAAAGCTAAAAATAAGTTATTCGCCCGATTATTGCCTTGCAGAAGCCATCTTGAAAGAACGTTTTGAAGCAGTAAGTGACCTTGTAAAGAATGAAATGGGTGTGGAACTGGAATTATCAGCCCACGAAATTAAAGCAAGCAAAAAGAGCAGCGATGCTTTGTCAAAACTTCCACCAGAGCAACAAGCGTACATGAAAAGAATAATGTCCTTATTCGATAGTGTAGAAGTTGAATTGGAGGAGGAAGAAAATGGCCAAGAAAATTAAAGGGTTTGGCGGACGTAGCTATGGGCAGAAGTCCAAAAAAGGTGGAAATTTGAACGAACTGTTGAAACAAGCACAAAAAGCACAAGAGCAAATGGAAGGTCTGGAAGAGTCTTTCAAAGAAATAGAAGTAACTGCGACTGCTGGTGGTGGAGCTGTCACGGTCATAGCAACCTGTGATTATAAGATAAAGGCGATAGAGATCGATGATGAACTAAAGGAAGAAGAATTCGAAATTGTTCAGGATCTTATCATCGCAGGAGTAAATGAGGTGCTTGAAGAAATCAAAAAGCGCAGAGATGAAGAGTATGCAAAAGTTACAGGTTCTATGGGACTACCTGAAGATATCATTTGATAAGCT
>NZ_CEYIHJ010000025.1:9195-17091 GCF_982836095.1 Kosmotoga sp. | reverse complement strand
CAAAGTTCTAAAATTTTCTTCTAAAGACAGCCATCAGATTTTTGTAGAACCCGAAGGCAGAAACACAGGTGAGTACTATTTGAATGGACTATCAACAAGCCTGCCTTTTAAAACACAGGTGGAAATGGTTCATTCAGTGGAAGGCCTTGAGAAGGCTGTTATAATGAGACCAGCATATGCTGTTGAATATGATTTTGTAATCCCTGAACAGCTTCATCCCACCCTTGAATCTAAGCTGGTGGAAAACCTCTATTTCGCCGGCCAAGTGAATGGCACCAGCGGATACGAGGAGGCAGCTGGACAGGGTATCGTAGCTGGCATAAATGCATCTGCGAAACTCAAGGGTGCTGAACCATTGGTTCTGAAGAGATCCGAGGCTTATATAGGCGTTATGATCGATGACCTTGTTACCCGAGGTGTCGATGAACCCTACCGCCTTCTCACATCAAGAGCTGAATATAGACTAATGCTGAGACATGATAACGCACATTTGAGACTCACGGAATATGGTTATAGGTATGGCCTCATACCTAGATGGTTCTATGACAAAGTCGTGATTATTCGTGAAGCCATTAACCGGGAGGTGAGTCGATTGAATGACATTGTTCTCAAACCTTCGAATTCTGTAAACAACAAATTGCTATCTGCGGGGACAACGGCAATATATCAACCTACTAGACTTGCTCAGCTCCTAAAACGACCGGAAATAACTTATTCTCTGCTAAAGGATTTTGACCCTCAACCTATTTCGGATAGCTCACTTGCTGAACAGGTTGAAACTACAATGAAATACGAAGGGTACATTAACCGCTTGAGACAGGAAATAAACCGTTTCGAAAAGCTCGAGAATGAACTCATACCTGGCGATATTGACTATGAAAAAGTGCCCAATTTGTCCACCGAAAGTAAAGAGAAATTAAAAAAACTCAGACCTATGTCCGTTGGCCAAGCTATGAGAATACCCGGTATAAAGCCAGCAGATATCTTGAATCTTTCAACCTATCTCACCAGCCTGAAAAGGAGGCATAACCATTGAGCCGTGAAAAAATATATGTTTTTGGCCATAGGCAGCCTGATACCGATTCGATTGCAAGTGTAATTGGCTATGCTTATATGAAAAACCAGAATGATAGCCAGCGTGAATACATAGCTTGCCGCTGTGGTCCACTCAACAGCGAAAGTACATTTTTACTTTCCTATTTTGACGTTGAACCGCCTGTTTTCATGAAGACGGTGGACCCGATAGTAGGCGATCTTGTTTTGCGTACCCCCATTGTGGCATCAGAAGAAACCTCAACATATGAAATTGCCAAAATCATGGAAGAACACAATATAAAAGTCGTTCCAATTGTTGATGACAATTCCAGACCTTCGGGAATCATCAGTGAGCGCCATTTAGCAAGAGCTTATGTAAAGCGGTTATCGGTCGATTCACTGAAATTACACCCAATCAACGTAAACACCATAGCCCAGCTTCTAAAGGGCAATGTTCTCGTGTCACCATCTACCAATATTCTCAAGGGTGAAGTCCATATAGCCATCGATTCAACCAGCACTTTTGTTGAAAAATTGAAAAGCACTGACTTGGCTATTGTCGGGAACAATCCTGAAATGCAACTGAAATTGGTGGAAAAAAAAGTTACACTGATGATACTAACTAACTCCCATGTTCCTTCTAAAGAAATACTGATTCAAGCCAAAAGGAACCATGTCGGGATAATATCAACAGCTTATGGACCTTACGGTGTAGGAAAACTGATTAATCTCTCCATGCCTGCTAAAATGATCATGTCTAAAAACTTTATCACAGCCAAATTAAGTGAAAAACTAAATGAAATAAAGACAAAAATATATGAATCAAAGGAGCGTTTTGCGTTGGCTTTAGACGAAACCGGAAAGTTAGTCGGAGTGATTACCAGAACCAATCTTCTTTACGACACTCGAAAAAAGGTAATCCTGCTGGATCACAATGAAAGGCCCCAAGCGGTAGACGGCCTTGAACAAGCAGAATTACTCGAGGTCATCGATCATCACAGACTCGGTGGCCTTACTACTTTGAAACCTGTGAGATTTCACAATGAACCAGTTGGGAGCACTTCTACGATTGTCGGAGAATGGTTTTTAAAAAACTGCAAGAAAAAGAATCCTCAAATAGCTGGTGTGTTACTCGGTGGAATCGTTTCTGATACTCTGGCTTTTCGACTTTCAACAACAACGAAAAAAGACAGAGAAGCCGCCAGACAATTATCGAAAATTGCAGATATAAACCTTGAAGAATTCTCCAAAGACCTTTTACGCAAAGGCTTGGATCTTTCGGGAAAAGCTCCTTATGAAGTCGTCTCCAAAGATGTCAAAGAATACGTAATAGGTGATTACAATGTCTTGATCGCTCAGGTTATGGTTATGGATATGGAACAGGTTAGAAGTAGGCAAGAGGAATTCAGAAAGGCTTTGAAGCATCTTTATAATAATTCAAAGGCTGATGTTGCTTTTCTTCTTTTCACAAACGTCCCAAAAAACCAAAGCGAAGTATGGGTTGAAGGAAATAGGGAAATCATCGAAGAAGCTTTTAAAGTGCATTTGGATGAAAACAACAGCGTGGTTTTAAATGGTGTTATGTCCAGAAAAAAAGACTTTCTTCCAAAGATCGGTGAAGTGCTTAGAAAAAAGAGATGAGAGTTCCTCTCATCTCTTTTTCAACATCTTCAGGATTATACCTTCCATATCTTTTTGGCTGAGACTTTTACCATCTTTCAGGAGTTTGAAGGCAGCACGTATAACGAGTATTCTGGGATATCTACAACTGAAGTATTTTACGGGGTCAGAAACAGTATGATCCACTAAGCTTCTCTTCACTCTATCATCTCCCAACCTATTGACAGAAGCCGTGGTGGGTATTATAATTCTTTTAGTATCGGGCTCGTAGCTCAGTTTGGTTAGAGCTTCCGGCTCATAACCGGGCGGTCGGTGGTTCGACTCCACCCGAGCCCACCAAAGCGGCTCAGGCCGCTTTTTTTATTACTGTAAATAATTTTAACATCAAATCGAAAATAACGCAATAAGACAGGCAAAATGACGTTACATCCCTTCAAAAAAGAGGTATAGAAATAAGTCAATATGACTTAGTCGAATGATTTTATTTGTAAAAGGCTATAACCCTCATCCTATAACAAAAAACGAACCACCAAGTAATATTAACCGAAGATGTAATGGTAGTAAAATATCAGTTACATATTCTTACAAAAGTTTACAATAGAAACTTCAAAAACTCACCTCTCATATACAATCTTACCATTCAAAATGGTCATTGAAACTTCTAAATCATCCAGTTCATTGCTTGGAATTGATAAAAGTTCTCTTTCCAAGAGAAAAAAATCTGCTTTTGAACCTTCAGTTAGTGGAAAAATGGACTCTCTGTTTTCAAAAAGTCTTCCAGAAATCATATACATATAAAGGGCTCGCTTCCTATCAAAGAAATATTCGGCAGCGTGTATGTTTTGAAAAGGATTGGCACTTTCAACCGGAGCATCTGTGGACATTGATAAGCTTATGCCTGCTTCATCCATTCTCTTAAAAGGGTAAGCATTTTTGAAGCGCTCAGGCCCAAGGCGCGAAAATGCTATTTCTCTATCTGATTTGTAAAATATTGGTTGGATAGAAACCCTTAGCTTTAAGTGGGCCATCAGTTTTATTTGCTCTTCAGTTGCAATTTGGACATGTATTAGCCTGTGCTTCAGTGGGTTACCCTCTTTTATAATAGAAAACGCACTCAAAGCCTCTTTTAAAGCCCTGTCTCCTATTATGTGAATAGCCAACTGTATGCTTTCTTTTTCCGCTCTTTTCACAAAAGGGAGCAGTTTATCTGATGAAAGATAAAGCACTCCTTTGTTCTGGGGATCATCGGTATATGGTTCACACAGAGCAGCAGTCCTTGAACCGAAGGAACCGTCAAGATATAGCTTTGCGGCCCTCAAGCTGAAGAAATCCGTTTCATGTTTCTGCAATTCTTTTAGTACTTCCAATTCTTCTGCGGATTTTATTCTGAGTTTTTCATATAACCTTATGTGCTTTTGTGATGAAAGAACTTCTATCAGATCCCTGAGCTCCATGTTATGGTAATCATCACTGTGTACATTTGTGATTCCATATTTTAAAAATTCATCAGCACCAGTCTGAAGGTATTTCTTTAGCTCTTCTCTTTCCGAAAGGAGCTTTTCACGCAATTTCTCCAGTGCTCTTTCTTTCACTACTCCAAGCGCAAGGTCTGTTCCATCTATACCATTAAGATCATGTAAAGAGTATTTCCAAATCATCGGACCATTCACCGTCGCTATATGCCCACATCTACGCACCAAAAGCAAAGGAAACGGTGTGATAGCATCAAGGAATCTTCTGTCAGGCATAAAACCCAATTTTTCCTGATCCCAACCACGTCCTTCAATAAAGCCACGTGGTTGTTCTTTCAAATTCTTCAGTAGCGTTACAAGCTCATCTTTTGTATCAATTCCAGTGAGGTCAAGGATGAATTGCTTTTTACCTGTTGCCAGAAGATGGGCGTGGGAGTCAACCATTCCCGGGTAAAGGTAACAACCCTTCAAATCGATGATCTCGGCGTTTTCCGGTTTATGCCTTACAATTGCGCCATCTTCAACGAAAAGATCCTGGAAGTTGTATTCACCATTGAGAGGGTTGTATATGCGACAGTTCTTGAAAATGCTATTCATGTTCTCATCATCGCCATGGCGATTTCCCCTGCCAGGGAAGCATTGTTCTTTAGAAGAGCAATGTTAGCTTCAAGGGTTTTTCCATTGGAGAGTTCTGAAAGTCTCCCCAACAGGAATGGAGTCAATCCCTTTCCTGAAATCCTTTTCGAGTTTGCTTCAGAGATTGCTGTTTCAATATATTTCATCAACTCATTATAGGGGACTTCATACTCAACAGGTATGGGGTTTGCCACCAGAATTGCGCCTTCTATTTCCAACCTTTGCTTTTCCTTAAAAATCTCAACGATTTCTTCAGGCGTTTTTACGGAAATGCTCACCGGAAATTTGCTATGGCGGCAATGAAACAATGGAAAGCTATCCGTTTGGTAGCCTATAACTGTAACTTGAAAAGTCTCGAGAAATTCCAGCGTCTTTTCTACATTCAAGATACTTTTAACCCCGGCTGAAACCACTATCATATTTGTTTTTGATAATTCGATTATATCCTGTGAAACATCCCACTCCACATCACGATGTACTCCACCAATACCGCCTGTGGCAAATACTTCTATACCCTCTCTGTCTGCGAGCTTTAATGTTGCGCTTACGGTAGTGGCAGCATCCTTTTTCAATGCAGTAGCAACTGCTATTTCAGCGGTGCCCACTTTCATAACACTTTTAGCCGTTGAAAGATATCTCAGTTCATCTTTTGTCATACCAACTTTTATGTTGCCACCAATAATGCCGATTGTTTTTGGTATCGAACCCTGTTTTTTCACTTCTTTTTCCATTGCCAGTGCCGTTTCAAAATTAACGGGCCATGGAAGCCCATGAGCTATAACAGTTGATTCAAGTGCTACAAAGGCTCCTCGCATTAACTCACCTCCAGTTTATCGGTATCCAAAGTGCTTTTTAGAGTAGAATCTCGCCATATATAGGCCCGCAATGAATCCCCCAACATGCGCCCACCAGGCTACTCCTGAGAAATTCGCTCCAATTATTGCAAAGGTTCCGTTGAAAAACTGTATGAAAAACCAGACAAGCAAAAAGATGAATGCAGGTATTTCAACAATGAATGGAAGAAAAAGAACGGGAATGAAAGTCAGAATCCTGCTCATCGGGAAGAAATACAAATAAGCCCCCATCACTCCAGCAATAGCACCCGAAGCGCCTATAACTGGCACCTGAGATGTAGGGGAAAGCAAAAATTGCAAGAAACCGGCGCCTACTCCCCACAGAATATAGTATATCAAGAACCTGAAGTGTCCAAGCATATCTTCAACGTTATCACCAAAAATGAAGAGCGTCCACATATTTCCAAGCAAGTGTGTCCAGCCGCCATGTAAAAAAGTTGAAGTTACGAATGGAGAAAGGTCTAAACGGTTATATTGAATCAAAAATCTGTTGTAAAGCAAAATATGCCCTTTAGTGTATCTTGCAGGTACAAGACCATGATTGTATATGAGAAGAAGCAACTCACCATCTGATAACAGGAGTTCGTATATGAAAACAACGATATTTGTAATGATTATTGCCCACATTACATATGGTTTCCTCCTGCTGGGGATGGTGTCTCTAAGCGGAAACAATTCATCACCTCCATACATTATTTTACCAGAAAGGGATCTTGAAAAGCCTCTGGTGTGATGATATAATGTAGTCGCTTTGCCCCCGTAGTTCAACGGATAGAACGGCGGATTCCTAATCCGCAAATGAAGGTTCGATTCCTTCCGGGGGTACCAGTGGCGCGGGAAAATCCCGCGCTTTTTAAATATTTTTTTGATAATACCTTTTCGATTGCTCTATCAGAAAATAGTTGATGTATCAATGACAAAAAACCCACTAATTGAAAATAAACGCCGTTCTTTGCCAATTTGTGGAGTTGTTCACAAACAGTTCCGGGAATAAAATCAAGCTGGAACACACAATTTTCTTCTGAGGAGGTTTACTAAAGTGGCCGAGATAAGTCTGTTTGAAAACGCTTTAAAGCAATTCAGCAAGGCCGCCAAAGTCATGGAGCTTGATCCATGTCTCGCTGATGTGCTTATGCATCCAAAAAGGGAACTCACGGTCAATTTCCCCGTCAGGATGGACGACGGTAGTGTAAAGGTCTTTAAGGGTCACAGGGTTCAGCACAACATCGCCAGAGGTCCTGCAAAAGGTGGAATAAGGTACCACCCTAACGTTACCCTAGACGAGGTTAAAGCTCTTGCCTTCTGGATGACATGGAAATGTGCCGTTGTTGGCATACCCTATGGCGGGGGTAAAGGCGGAGTGGAAGTTGATCCCTCTGAGCTTTCAACTGCCGAGCTTGAAAGACTTTCAAGAAGATTCTTCTCTGAGATACAGGTAATAATCGGCGAGGATAAAGATATTCCTGCACCGGATGTGAATACAAATGCACAGATTATGTCCTGGTTCATGGATACCTATTCCATGAATGTTGGTCACTCTGTTCTTGGTATTGTCACCGGAAAGCCCATGGATATCGGTGGTTCTGCTGGAAGGCCGGAAGCTACTGGTAGAGGAGTTCGAGTTGTAACTGAAGAAGCAATAAATTACAAAGGCCTTGATGCAGAAGACGCTACAATTGCAGTTCAGGGATTTGGAAATGTTGGCTCTTATGCCGCCAAGTTGATTCATGATGAACTTGGAGCAAAAATCGTGGCTCTTAGTGATGTTTCCGGTGGCATATACAATCCCGATGGACTGGATATTGATGAAGTAATCGCTTACAGAGACCAGAATAATGGTGTAATTAAGGGCTATCCAAATGCTACAACGCTTACCAACAAAGAACTTCTCGCTCTTGATGTGGACATTCTCATTCCCGCTGCTCTTGAAAATGCCATCACTATGGAAAATGCAAACGACACAAAAGCCAAAATAATCGTTGAGGGGGCCAATGGACCTATAACTCCAGAAGCAGAAGAAGTTCTTCTCCAGAAGGGAATCTTCGTTGTTCCCGATTTCCTGGCAAATGCTGGCGGTGTTACCGTTTCTTACTTCGAATGGGTTCAGGGACTTCAATGGTATTTCTGGGATATTGAAGATGTGAGAAAGGCTTTGCATAAAATTATGCGGCAGGCTTTCGGAAGTGTTGTGAATACCATGCACAAATACAACACTGACATGAGGACTGCAGCTTACATCGTTGCTATCGATCGAGTAGCAACTGCTACGAAGCTCAGAG